>DATHIE010000216.1:0-17684 GCA_035316905.1 Chryseolinea sp.
GCGATCTCCATCTGGTTCCGGGCTCCCTCTTCTATTTCGGCAGCTCCGAATATCGGATAGTCCAAACGCTTTTTCAGCAACTCATGGACGCGCGACTTCCTTTCTGAAGGCAACAACGCCAAGGCTACCTTACTCCAGATCGAATCCTCAACGAATTCAGCCGGGTTCTTAAGCACTGATGTAAGCATCTTGTGTATCTCTTCCTTTTCACTGCGGCGAAAAAATTTCAGAACGATATTTATCGCAACACCGATGGCTTTTCCCTCAGGATACCCCAGTTTAATAAGGTCCTTTCCGCTTAACATTTTCCTTTTCATAAATACTCCTTTCTGCTTTTTTGACAAAGCAATTCCATTCATCCTTTCAGATGTTAAATTTTAACTAGTACGTCCGTTGTATAATTAAAAAACCCGGACGAACCCGGGTTTTCAGCTATTGATCAATAAGGATCAACTGAAAATCCAGGTGTGTTGTCGAATATCACTATTCGGTTTATTCGCTGAACGAAATGCTTTTTGTCTTCGCATGATGCAAAGATAGATTACTTCCGTTTTCAATTCAAAATGATTGATCAATAAAATTTTCTTTACCAGAGATTCAAACGGTGATTCCAGCTTCAGGTTTGAACGCAGGACATTATTTAAAATCTTTCTAATTTCATGGAGATTAATATGAGCTTCGAACGCATTTCTCCCAGAACCGAGTTGAGACGGTACATCGAATGTTTCTGGATTGTGGAGGATACCGACCCATCTCCTATGATTCAAAAGATAATCCCTGATGGATTTTCAGAGATGATATTCCACTTCGGTGATACCTATCTGATTAAGTTGGATAGGAAGTGGACGCGGCAATCGTGGAGTCTGCTTGGTGGCCAGATAACAAGTCATTTCTTTCTTAAGAACACGGGGGTGTCAAGTATACTGGGGATAAAATTCAAGCCTGCGGCTATCGGGCTGTTATTCAATATAGATATGCATGCCCTCACAAACCGCGTTGTTTCGTTAACAGGATTCGGTCATTTGGATCTAATAGCATTTGAGGGTTTGTTAAAGAATACCGGCGACCATTCCAAGCGTATAGCAGTGATTGAGGATTACCTTTCAAATTATCTACGTGTGGATCAAAACGAGCCAGTCATCAACGCCGCTATCGAACAAATTTTTTCTTCAAACGGAATGGTCCCTGTCGCAGAGATATGCAAACAGTGTGGTTGTAGCGAGCGGCAATTGGAACGGATGTTCAGAAAGTATGTTGGTCTTTCCCCGAAACTGTACAGCCGTATTATTCGTTTTGCTTACATCTTCCAGCTGGCTCAGGGTAGAAAGGAAATGAATGGAAGCGAGTTAGGTATAGCCTCGGGGTACTACGATCAATCACATTTCATCAAAAACTTCAAGGCTTTTACGGGCGAGGAACCTTCGGAATACTTCTTTGATCGACCAAATCTTGCCAATTTCTTCCTAAAGAAAAGTTAATGCTCAGATTTGTCGGGTTTGTACAATACTTTCGACGGCCTGGCGCTTACATTTGGTAAAAAAAGTATGACCAAGCAAATCTACCTTCTGATACTCCTGGCAGTATCATGCTCATTTGCCAAAGCTCAGCCTGTTAAAAACGTTAAAGAATTGAGCTGGCTTGAAGGCAACTGGAAACGTACCAATTCTAAGGCGGGACAATCGGGCGTGGAGATGTGGACGAAAGTTTCGTCTACTGAGTTAAAAGGTCGGGGGATAACTTTGAATGGCAGCGATACTGCGTTTGTCGAAAAGATCCGCATCATCGTGCAAGACGGTAGTCTCTATTATATAGCGGATGTTCCAGAGAACAAGAAGGCTGTGTACTTTCTTTTGACCGAAGTCAAACCGACCAGTTTCACCTGTGAAAACCCTGCTCACGATTTTCCAAAAAAGATTGCATATAGCCTAAAGGATACAAAGCTCACCGCGACGATTTCCGGTAATGGGAAGTCTATGGAGTATGTTTTCGAGAAAAACCCCTAGATCCCCTAAAGGGGACTTGAATGCAGAGACGACAGCTACGTTTGTAGAAGGAAAAAAGTGCATGTTGGTTGATAGGGCATGCCCCGACATTTAAGCGCAGAAACCGCAAAACGAATACCCGCAAAAGGCGCAAAAAAACAGCCGCTGTTTTTTCGAATGTTGGCTTTCTTCTGCGATTTCTGCGTGCATTCTTTTGCGTCTTTTGCGGTTTAAAAGCTCACCCTTCTATAACATGCGCCCTTTACAAATTATGCCACGCACCGCTTTGTTTATACGAAAGCCAAAAGGCAATCGTATATTAATAACTGATTTCTCACATCTGACTATGAAAAAACATTTTCGACTCTTATTATTAATGGTAATAGCAATGGGCATCACTCCTTTGAAAGCCACTTCCCAAACGAAACCGATCGCATTAAATAAAAAGAATCCACACTATTTTACCTACAAGGACAAGCCCACCGTATTGATCACGTCCGCCGAACATTATGGCGCAGTAATAAATCTCGATTTTGACTATGTGAAATACCTCGACGAATTGCAGAGCAAAGGACTGAACCTTACACGAACATTCACGGGAGCGTATGTCGAGCCAATGGGCGCGTTTAATATCACAGAAAATACACTCGCACCGCCGTCCGAACGGTTCATTTGTCCATGGCCTCGAAGTACCGAACCGGGGTATGCTTCAGGAGGAAACAAATTCGATCTCGAACATTGGAACGACGCATATTTCACCCGCCTCAAAGACTTTGTTTCAACCGCGGAAAAAAAAGGGATCATTATTGAGCTTGCCCTTTTTTGTCCATTCTATGAAAACATCCAGTGGAGTATCAGTCCTATGAATGCCGCAAACAACATAAACGGCGTAGGTAAAGTCGGCAAGGATGATGTTTATACCCTGGACAAAAACGGTGGCTTACTCAAGGTTCAAGAGTCGCTGGTCCGTAAAGTTGTGAGTGAGTTAAACGCTTATAGCAATGTTATCTTCGAGATCTGTAACGAACCCTACTTTGGTGGTGTCACCATGGAGTGGCAGCATCACATCGCAACATTGATCACAGCAACAGAAAAAGATCTGCGTGTAAAGCACTTGATATCTCAAAATATCGCGAATGATTCCGCGAAGATCACGAATCCCCACCCTGATGTTTCCGTATTTAACTTTCACTACGCGTCACCTCCGACAGCCGTAAAACTAAACTATGGGTTAAATAAAGTGATCGGCGATAATGAAACCGGTTTCCGTGGGCAACAAGACAGCACCTATCGCCAGGAAGGATGGCAGATACTGCTTTCAGGAGGCGCTCTTTATAACAACCTCGACTATTCGTTTACAGCATCGCATGAAGAGGGCAGCTACAAATACCCGGAAAAACAACCAGGTGGTGGTTCTGATTCATTACGCAGTCAACTGAGTCATCTACTTAAATTCATGAATGAGCTTGATTTTGTGCGCATGAAACCCGACAAGTCATTTTTTACTGGCCCATTACCGCCGCGAACACGGGTTTTTAGCCTTTCTGAAAACGGAAAACAATATGCCTCCTATTTTTTACACGGGCGGCAAGTTAGTCCAACGTTGTCACTACCCGCTGGTAAATACACGGTGGAGTGGATGCATCCGGTGAGTGGTGCGTATACAAAAAAGGAAAGCCTGAATCACAAAGGGGGAAAAGTCGTTATCACGTCACCTCCTTTTGAGTTTGACATCGCGCTTCGTATTGTGAAAGTGAAAAGATAGATCAATTGAGGTTACTGACGACAGCCCTTGGAAAAGAAAGAATTTGATGTGTTGATCATCGGCTCCGGTCCCGCCGGGGCAGCGTGCGCCATAGCACTGGGCAATTCAGGATTGTCGGTCGCTGTCCTGGACAAAGCTGTATTTCCAAGGGATAAGATCTGCGGTGATGCCTTAAGTGTGGATGTGGTTAATCAACTATCACTACTTCAAGGAGACCTCACGTCGCGATTTCAAGGATTGGATTCCAAAGTTTCATCCTATGGAGTAAGGATTTTTGCTCCCAATCACCAATACGTTGACATTCCATTTATTCACAAGGGCGAAGAAAAATGCGGGTACCTCTGTCCCCGATTTGATTTTGACCAGCTATTGGTTGAACAACTATCGCAATATGAAAATGTAAAGATGTTTGAAGATTGCGCGGTGGAAAGAATAGACAAGACTGAAACAGAGGTGTTGGTGCACACTAACAAGGGAACGTTCAGCGCAAAGATGATTGCAGGCGCTGATGGTGCTCAGTCAGTGGTGGCACGACAGTTGGGATCTTTCAAACCCGATCGCGAACATTACAGCGCAGGGTTACGCGTGTACTATGAAGGAATAACGGCGTTTCAGGAATCGCATTTTATCGAGTTACACTTCTTTAAGGATGTGTTGCCTGGTTACCTGTGGATATTTCCTCTTCCAAACAACCGAGCTAATGTAGGGGTTGGAATTTTATCATCGGTTGTTTCGAAAAAGCGGATCAATCTTAAAACGGTATTGAAATCACTGATCGAAAATAATCCGCACTTGAATGAGCGCTTCCAAGGCGCAAGGCCGCTTGAAGTGGCAAAGGGTTATGGACTTCCATTAGGTTCAAAGAAACGGAAGATCTCCGGCGATCGCTTTCTCCTGCTCGGCGATGCAGCGTCGCTTATCGATCCGTTCACCGGCGAAGGTATCGGCAACGCTATACGCAGCGGAAGAGTAGCAGCGGACCACATCGTTGGTGCTTTTAAGTCGAATGATTTTTCGAGAACGTTTAATATCGCATACGACCATGAGATTTACAGAAGGATGTGGCCTGAATTGAAAGTAAGCCGCGGTCTTCAAAATCTTTGCCGATATCCCCGCCTTTTCAACTCCGTGGTAAGGAAAGCCAATAAAAGCACATATATCCACGACGTGTTAGTTGGCGCACTGGCGCAATCGCATAAGAAAAGGTCATTGCTGCTGCATCCGTCGTTTTATTACCATTTGTTGTTTAAGTGAGGGTAAATTGGCTACCTGGTACCTAGGTACCCAGGCACCCAGGTAGCCGATTACATGGCACATAATTTCCCTTTGATGCATGATAATTCCAGCCTAAATTAGTTTCAAACAAAAAATATTACGCCCGTGAAAAAAACACAAATCCCTTATCTGGGTGCGGCAATTCTTGCGGCACTTGTTATTATATCCTGCCAGAAGTCGAGCACACAGGAAACAACCAGTGCTGATTCTGCTGCGGCCCCTGTTGCAACTGGCCCGAATACACTTACTGCGGAAGAGCAAGCTTTAGGCTGGGAACTTCTGTTTGATGGCAGTACACTGAACGGTTGGAAGCGCTTCAACCACGATACGATCGGTCCGCTGTGGTCGGTTCAGGATGGAGTGATCGTATGCGACGGCAAGGGTCTTACCGAAGGCACAGCCAACATTGGTGGCTCGTTAATGACGACAAAATCTTTCGGAAATTTTGAATTGAGCTTCGACTGGAAAGTTTCTCCCGGCGGCAATAGCGGAGTCATCTATCATGTGGTGGAGGGCAAACAATACAAGCATGACTACGAAACTGGTCCCGAGTATCAGGTAATGGATGACGGCGGATGGAAAGATCCCCTTAATGATGCGCAAAAGGCCGGTAGTAGTTACGATATGTTTCCAGCGTCTCCTACTAAAAAACTTAATCCTGTGGGCGAGTGGAACAGCGGCCGGCTCATCTATAATAATGGTCACGTCGAACATTGGCTAAATGGAGAAAAGGTCGTTGAATTTGAAGAAGGAAGCCCAGAGTTCACCGCAGCCTACAAAAAGAGCAAGTGGGTAGAATATAAGGACTGGAATAAATTCAAGGAAGGAGCGATTGCGTTGCAAGATCATGGTGCGCCTGTGTATTACCGAAGTATAAGAATCAGAGCATTATAGTAGCAGCAACCCCTAAATTCCCTAAAGGGGACTTGAATGCACTTTCTTTCTTTGTTTCCTTAATGCAAGTGATCTAACGGACTGACTAGCTGCGTTGGGGTCCCGATCAGAGTCACCCGAGCCTCGAGGTAGACTCTGATCGGGTGTCAGAATATCTTCAGAGTGGACCCAAACAATCAACAATCAATTCTCAAGCTTGGAAAACGAACTAAAAACAGTTGGTTACTCAACCCCTTATACCTTATACCTTATACCTTATACCCTATACCTTATACCCTATACCCTATACCCCTATCTACTATCTCCCCGCTCAATCGCCTTCGTAATATTTCTCACAACTACCTCCAGCTTCTCCGCAGAATCTTCCATGTGAGTGACAATTGTTTTTGCTTCTTCGTCCAGCTCACATTTTGACATAAGGTTTATGAGACCAAGTATGCTGGCGACAGGAGCTCGTAGTTCATGGGCGATGATGAACGCTGACTCCTCCGCTGCTTTGTTCTTCTTTACCAGTTCCGCAGTTCTGGCTTTGACAAGCTCCTCGAGGTTATCATTGATCCCCTGTATCTCTTCTGCCTGCGATTGAATCTCCTCGTTCTGCGCCTGAATTTCTTCCGCCTGCTGCTGTATCTCCAGCGTTCGTTCTGTTACTTTTTCCTCGAGTAGCCTCTTGTCTTCGATCAGTTTTTTCTCACGGTAATGTATAAATGCTGATCCTGTGATGATAACCATCGAGGCGCAAAGCACGTAGAACCATCCCGTCTTCCAGAATGGTGGCCTTATTGAAAAAGAAACAGACGCTTCGGACGCATTTGTAAAATCCTCAGTGTCCGATACCTTTACTTTGAACGTATAGGCGCCAGGTGGCAAACTTGAATAAGTCGCAGATCGGTCGCGGCCGGAGATCCAGTCGCGATCATAATTTTCCAATTGGTATTGATAGTTCAGGTTGCCGGGATTCTGATACCAAAAACCCAGGAAATTTATACTCACACTGTTTTGGTCATAGCTGAAGTCAAGGTCCGATTGAAGGGGGATCTTTTTATCGAAAACCCTTAACCCGCTGATTTCAGGCTTAGGTGATGTAAGAAGGCCACCGCTAGGATCAGCAAAGGATACAATACCATTTTCGGTTCCAAAATAAATCCTGCCGCGCTGATCCTTTCCCAATGCGTTGAGATTAGGTTTCTTGTTACCAATTCCAACCTCTTCGCCGAGGTACCGGATCCTTTTGCTGGATGGCGTATAAATGTCAATGCCTAAGTCGTGCATTACGATCAGATTTCCGAAAGCATCGGAAGTAAGACAATTGATATTTTTATCCCGTAGCGGACTATTGGCTGTGATCGGCTGGAAAGTGTCGTTGTCAAGTCTGTATAATCCATCGCCCTGAACGTTAACCCAAATCTGATTTTTGTCATCCTCCGCAAAACCGTAAACTACCTTTGTGGCAAGTCCTTTTTCGAAATGATGAAAGCCGGCATTGTCAAGCATGCCCACGCCACGTCCGTCTGTACCAAACCACACCCTCTTTTTGCTATCTATAAATACCTGGTAAATGTAGTCGGATATCAAACCCTCGTCGCTACTGTAGTTCGTCACATCCAGCTTGTTGTCGGAAATTTTAATCTGGGATGCACCACCAAGAGTTGCAAGCCAAATCTCATTTCCTTTGCCGGCGATACTCAAAACGTTTCCATTCCGCAGCTGTTTTTGAAGATGTTGGATTTTTCGCGACGATGGATCGATCCTTAGAACGCCATCACCGTACGTACCGGCCCATACATAACCCAAAGAATCTGTAAACAAGCTGATCACCGTACTCCTGGCTGATGAAGAACTCAATTGTTGCTTTTCGATCCTGGACTTCCCCTTCTCATCGGAAGATCTTTTGAACAGACCTTCACGTGTGGAGTACCATAGATTATCGTTATCATCAACGGTAACAGCTAGCACGTTCACATCTTGATACGGATCGAAACGGTTGATGGATTCAATGTAATCGCCTAATGATCTAATAACGCCTGACTTGGATCCGATCCAAATATTTCCTTCATGATCGTTTAGCAAGGAATTAACTGACATCAGATCGAACCCCGTGCCGTTGCCGTACAATTTGTTTCGCCGTGATTCAAGGTCACAAATGACCAATCCGGATTGAACGGTCGCAATCCATACCTGGTCACCAGATAATGAGAAATCGGTGATCGCTCCATACTTCCAGCCGCCCTCGATCAATGATTTGGTTTTACCTGATGATGGATCAAATGAAATTATTCCCGCGTCTTCCGTGGCCATCCATACAGTTCGGTTTTTGTCGATCACCAGTTTCTTAACGATGTTATCGGGCAGACCATGCGAATAGTCCAGCACCCTGATGTCGACTTTTTTATCATTCAGTTTGCAGATGGCAGCACCGCCATCGGTACCGGCCCAGATATTACCGGCCGGATCTTCCAGAATGTCGTAGACAAAAATATCAGGAAGGCCTTCCTCTTCGTCGAGCCTGAACAGACGACCCTGCATAAAATAATAAAGTCCGTCATTAAGCGTCGAGAACCAAAGGTTCCCATTGCGATCAAAGAGTATGTCCGAGATTTCGTTTGAAGACGTGCCTTCGTCAGTGTCGAAGGTCTTGATCTTGTCATCGTCCAGGTAAGCGAGCTTTCCATTCTTGTGGCCTGTCCATATGCGTCCGAGTGAATCCTGAGCAATGGCAGTCACATGATCTTCCGGTAAGCTATCGGCTACAGTGAAGCGATCGAGATTCAATCCATCGAATCTGAACAGCCCTTTGTTTGTTCCGTACCATATAAAACCAGAACGGTCCTGAAAGAGCGTATAAACCTGTACAGGTTCATTTCTCCGGAGCAACGCATAGTTCTGGAAAGTGGGAACCTGCGCTTCCAGCAGCGGGCTCATAGAAAATAGGCAGAAAAGCAATCCAGCAACTTTTTTCATTACTATCGTAACATCATATCAGCTTTTACACTCACTTCTATTTCCGTAGCGATCTTTTGATTTACGATTCTTGGAATTGCAATATTGTGATCCGCCAACGGAACCTTGAAGTCTGCAACTATGCTTAATACCCCTTCACTGATTTCAAATTTGGTCTTTATGATCCTTGTTTGTTTCTGGCCGTGAACGTCCAGGTCTCCTTTGGCTCGAACTTCATACGTCCCATCCGTTGTATAATCGACCTGTTCTATGATCTTCCCTGAAAAGCTAATGCGGGGATACTTATCGCTTTCCATATACTTTTCATTAAAGTGTTCACGCTGAAGTTCGCTGTTGAAACCTCTGAATGACTGTACCGGGATGGAAAAAGCAAATTGATTCGTGCCTGGATCTATAATGCCTTGAAGTTTATTTGACGAAGCCCTAATCAGTTCGAGCTCTGCATTCGAAACAAAATCGATTGTGCCGCTATCTGTGGCGAATTTTTTTTGGGCTTCTTCTTGCAGGCTGCAAAAAATCAGAAGGCAGCAGAACAGAATCTTAACCATCATTCCTTAGGTCCAATAACATTTCAAGAGAATATGGCACAGCAGCACCATTTCGCCATGTTAAGTTAATAATTATCAGGACACTAAACTTCAAAAGCCAAATAAAAAACCTCAAACAAGACATTCCTTTCTACTATTGATGCCATGCTGACGCGCGTCGTATTGCACTGCAACAAACCTTCGAATTAGCCGTCGCCGGAAAAAAAATTGGCAGAGCGATAGTGGTAAGGGCCGCTTAGCCTGTCTTCCATACAAGACGTAAATTTGAATAGATTTGGATCCGAATCTTTAACACATTGCTACACTCCGATGTAGAAATTATTAAGGCTATTGGTAAAGGCAATTCTGTTGTCTTTAAGCAGGTGTTCATGTCCCACTATGAAAGCCTGTGCCGTTACGCCTGCACCATACTTAAAAATGCCGAGGAAGCCGAGGACGTGGTTCAATCTATGTTTGTGAAGATATGGGAGAAACGGGAAGGGCTTGAGGTGAAACATACGATAAGGTCATACTTGTTCAAAGCTGTTTATCATCAGTGTATCAACCAACTGGAGCACCGCACAGTAAAATTGAAACACCGGGTGCACATTGCGCATGAGACGCACGCCGAAACCCAGCTACCTGAGACTTTCCAACACGAACTTGAGGAGAACATCATCGCCGCTATCAATAGCTTGCCGGATCAGTGTAGAATCATATTTATGATGAGCCGATACGACGAGCTTCGTTATGCGGAGATCGCTTCAAATCTGAATATCTCCGTGAACACGGTAGAAAACCAGATCAGTAAAGCGCTTAAAATATTACGAGCAAAACTTAAAGATGTAATTGAGTAATTGTAAACCGACTGGTGTGAAAAATAGAAATGACATTGTCGTGAATGATGAGCTGATCGCGAAATATCTTAGCGGCGAAGCTACACCCGACGAGGCCGAAGCCCTGACCGACTGGCTGGCCGAAGGGGACAATCAGATGCACTTTGAAAAGTTGCAGGCGACATGGGATTTAACCTTCCCATCAAAGGCAAAGGTTTCTTTCAATAAGGACTCTGCGTGGGACGGACTGGAACAAACCATGAAGTCTGCTTCGAAAGCTTCGCCTCTGCGTTTCTGGTACAAGGTAGCCGCGAGTTTGATCGTCGGTCTGGCGGGGAGCTTGTTGGGGTATTACCTCTATCAAAAAGACAATTCAATTTCAAAAATCTCAGTCATTACGAAAAAGAACACCGAAACCGTAACGTTGCCGGATAACTCCACCGTTGTAATTAACCGCAACAGTAGTCTGTCTTACCCCGAAGGTTTTGCAGGCGATAATCGTGAAGTCAATTTTTCAGGCGAAGGCTTTTTCTCAGTTCAGGGTAATGCGGCCAGACCGTTTATCATACACACGCAGGAAGCTCATATCAAAGTTGTGGGTACCGAATTCAACGTGAGCTCAACCAACGGTCATCTCGAAGTCAATGTGCAGGAAGGCAAGGTCCTGGTTTATACGGCTACTGACAGCGCTTACCTCGAAGCCGGTCAATCGGCGTCATTGGAGGCAAGTAAACCCATCAATACCGTAAACACAATCGATGTAAATCAGTGGGGTTACGCCACCAGAAAATTTGTTTTTCAGGATGTCCCGTTAGCGGATGTGTTTGAAAGCATCGAAAAAGCGTATCCTTTTATAATTGAAGTGCCCAATAAAGACATAAAAAACTGTCGATTAACAGCTGCTTTTGATCATGTTTCTGCCCGGGAAATGTTAAATTTGATAGGTGAGACATTGGATCTAACCATCCAGGAAAATGACAGCACGTTCCGCATCGAAGGTAAGGGGTGCCCTTGGGATCAGTAGAGTAATACTGCTTCTCGTCCTTTCTTATTCGTTGCATGCACAAACGACTGACGACCTGCTTCAAAGAAATGTTACTATCATAGGTAGTAATATACACTTTGAAGATGTGCTGGAGCAGCTAACGCTTCAGACGAAAATGCATTTTATTTACAGTTCGAGCATGGTTAGTCTCGACAAACCAGTGACATTGATAGCCCGTCAGCACTCATTAAAGAATGTGTTGGATGAATTATCATCTCAAATGAATGTCAGCTTTAAGAGACAAGGCAATTATTTTGTCATTAAAAGAAACAATGCGGTTGCCAAAAGTACATTCACAATAGTCCAGCCTAAGCTTGCTAATTCTGAAGAGCTTGACGGGGAGGAATTTGCTGAGGAAGAAGATAAACCACAGGCGAACCAGGATGATGTTTATTCATTTGCATCCCGTGATGCAGAGATAACCAAGGATCTCCTGAACTTCGGCGACAATTTGAAATTGAAGTACTACCCTCGATCATTGACCGATAATATAAAAACCCCACGGCAGAAGCGTTGGTTTGCATCGGCTGGTCTGCTGATCAATGATTACGGTGCTGGTGTTGAGTTGCAAAGCGGCATTCCATTATTACATGCTATTGTCAATTTTAGTGCATTAGGCGATGGAATGTATCGCCTCGGTTATGGGTTCGGTACTGCAATACCCCTTAAGACAGGAGTTGCAGCTAATCTTGCTTACACGTTCGCCTCACTGAACGATGAAGAAATTGACACCTGGCATAACCACTACAAGTCGACAAGCTATCATCACCAAATACGGTTCATGGCAAACATTTCTTTGTCCACTCATTTTTCAGTTCGCGTTGGCCCAACTTTCAACCTGCTCAGGACTTCCTATCAATATATTCCAGAGCCCAGTAGTTCAGCAGCAACAATCCGGTACCGTCAGGCCCCTACGCAACAGTACCTTTCGCCGTCGCAAGGGTACACAAATTCCGTCCACTATTCGGCTCCTGCCACACCTGCGGATTACGAAACCGCAAACTCCTGGGTTGGATTTGAACTTGGAGTTGCCTATCGCGTAAATTTTTCTCTTCGCAAATAGTGGCAAGGGCATACTTGCCTGTCTTTTCAACATAAGGCATAAAATTGACACTAACCCGG
This sequence comes from Chryseolinea sp., assembly GCA_035316905.1. GTDB lineage: Bacteria > Bacteroidota > Bacteroidia > Cytophagales > Cyclobacteriaceae > Chryseolinea. The sequence goes on from DATHIE010000216.1 coordinate 12,408, forward strand.
CCTTATCAACAGGCAGTGAAAAGACAACCTAATCTCACAGAAGCAATGATAGCCTGCCTGGGCTTTAGCTTAATTGGTTTGTTCAATCTTTGGCTTCATTGGGAGGAGCGAACAGCGTTCGTCGAAAACATTACCTGGGAACTTCAAAGTCAACTGACGCTGAGCAAAAGTCAGACGCAACAGATCATGGAGATCAACTATGAATTCTATGATGCAATCTCCAACGCCCAGGAGCAAAGTACTAAACTCAAAACGATTGACGAACAGATTGATCTTCTGATCATCGATAAGAACAGAAAGATCATGAGTATACTAAACGAGGACCAACAACGCGAATGGCTTAAGGGCTATTTACAACGAGCACAGAATAAATAACTTTCAGATAATTCATTCCAAAAACCCTATCGTTATGTTTCTACTTTATCAATTCTTCAAAAAAAACACGATGGCTGCCACAGCTATTTTGTTACTGACGGCACCTGTATTCGTAGCGGCTCAAGACGGCATAACCACGATAGAAGTATCAGAACCAGGTAACAACAAATCTTCATTTAGATCTGAGGATGTAAAAATGAAGCTTGGGTCTGCCGACAAACCTTACGTTTTGTTTGGCACCGACTTTCAAGGTTCCGGAGGATTTTACATTTCCTTCGACCTGGAATCTCGCCAGACGGTAAGGTATCAACTGGTCGATATGATGGGTCGACAAATTGCGGCTGAGGATCTTAAGGAGGTTCTCGATCAGACCTATCAGGTAGAAGCCCACAGTATCAGCAGCGGTGCATACATTGTGAGGTTAGTGATAGACCGAACGTGTTATACCGAAAAGATTTTTTTCACTCCGTAACAAAAAAATGTCATCCAAATTATCGGATGACACTTGTTAGTTGGAAGCGCCTGCCTGACCGAACTTATGAGGTGAGTTTGGATGGCTCTGGAATTCGTTCGGGTGGGCTGCTTACTTCTCCATAAGACTCTTTAGATAAGCGATGCTTTGTGGCACCTGAGTGATTACACGGCTGCTTTCATCTTCAATGAAGTAGTGCTTGATGCCGATCTTCTTTGCTTCCTTGATAATATTTGGAATATCTATTTCACCAGTGCCAAGGGCAACGTCATTTTCCTGTGATGTTCCGCCGGTTAGGTCTTTAGGGGTTCCTTTCTTCAGATCCTTCACGTGAAGCAGCTTCCAACGGTTGCCATATTTCTTCAGGAGAGCTACCGGATCACCTCCGCCAAAATGAGTCCAAAGGATATCCATTTCGAAAGACACATACTCGGGATTAGTATTTACAATTAGGTAATCCATCAACGTGCCTTTTTCGTGAGGTTGAAATTCATACCCGTGGACGTGATAACAGAATGTAATACCGTTCTCTTTCAGGACTTTTCCAGCGGCATTGAAATCCTCAACTGCTTTCTTCGCATTGTCAAGGTTGAAGTTTGCCTTTTGGTGTGGTATCCATGCAACCATCAGGTATGATGCGCCCAAAGCTTTAGCCATGTTAGCCGCAGCCTGCGGATCCTTTACCAGCGACTCATAGCTTGTGCCGGTGGAGGGAATACTTATACCCCGTTCGTTGCAGAGTTTCTTGAATTCTTCAGGAGGCATCTGTCCTCCACCTCCTTCGATCTCTGTAATACCCATGCTCTTAATGGTATCAAGCGTAGCTGCAATTCCCTTTGGAAAGCTCTTTCTGAAAGTATAGGCTTGAACAGCAAATGGAAACGTGTATAATTCTTTTCCCTTTTGTGCCAACGCTGATCCGATATCGGTCATCAACACGATTATAAAAACAACAAGATATTTTCTCATGCTAAGTTTGTTTGGTTGTACTTGATTTTTTTTCTTTCGATCTCTTATAGATTCTTTTTCTTGAGCTCATCAACGGCATGGTTAGCTGCTCTTGCCGTAATTGCCATATATGTCAATGTCGGATTTTGTGTTCCCGTCGACGTCATGCACGCACCATCAGTAACAAATACATTTTTACAGGCATGAAGTTGATTCCAGGCGTTGAGCAGCGAGGTTTTTGTATCGCGTCCCATTCTAACTCCACCCATTTCGTGGATATCTGACCCTGGAGGTGACTTGGAATCATTCGCGCGGATATTGATAAATCCTGCCTTCTCAAACATATCCTTACACTGCTCCATATAATCAGCGACCATCTTGTCATCGTTCTCACTCCATTCACATGAAATAACGAGCTGTGGAATTCCATACTTGTCTTTCAATTCAGTGTGAAGACGAACGTGATTTTTTTCCAATGGAACACATTCTCCCATCATCCAGCTGCTAATGGACCAATTCCTCAGTTCCGGATGAAGCAAGTTCTCCCTCAGTTGGTCTCCAATCACACTTGTATCGCCGGAACGACCTCGTCCTCCACCAATTCCAATTGCATACCCTCTGAGGAAATCCATTTCCTGTTTACGAATATTTCTGAACCTTGGAATATAGCTGTGACTGGGATTGCGTCCATCCGTCATTTTATCCTTGAACCCTTCGTACTCGGCATTAGCTCTACCTCTATAATTATGCCATGAAATGTATTTGCCGAGTAATCCACTATCATTTCCCAGTCCATTCGGGAACCTCGTCGATTTAGAATTCAGCAAAATAGCATTGGAGTTCAGTGCCGATGCATTTACGAAAATGACCTTGGCGTAAAATTCCATCATTTCCATCGTCGTTCCGTCAATGATCTTTACGCCCGTCGCACGCCCCTTTTTCTCGTCATATATAATAGAGTGGACCACCGCATGGGGCCGAACGGTAAGATTGCCAGTCTTCAATGCCCATGGTAAAGTCGATGCATTGCTGCTGAAGTACGCTCCAAACTGGCATCCTCTGTTACAGGCCGCCTGATTTTGACATTTATGCCTTCCCTGTTCATTGTGAATTTTTTGAGGGTCGGTGATATGAGCACACCGGGCGTGAATTAAATGGCGATCGTTATAATTCTTTTGAATCGTTTCCTTGAAATAGTTTTCTATACAACTCATTTCGAAAGGCGGCATACACTCGCTGTCGGGCAACTCTGGCAGACCGTCCTTGTTTCCGGCAATACCTGCGAACTTCTCGACGTATGCATACCATGGTTCTATATCTTTATAACGGATGGGCCAGTCAACAGCGAATCCATCTCTGACCGGACCCTCATAATCAAAGTCACTCCATCGTTGAGTCTGGCGTGCCCACATTAGTGATTTACCACCGAGATGATATCCACGCACCCAGCGAAAGGGTTTTTCCTCAACGAAAGGTTGTTCATCATCCTTTATAGCCCACTGCATGGTTTCTTCCCGCATGAATCGCGCAAATTGAAAGTCTTTGCGTTTTTCAAGGGGCACGGTACCCCTATACTCAAACTGCCACGGAGCCTTACCAGCTGACGGATAATCCTTGACGTGTTTTACATCACGCCCTCTTTCGAGAATGAGCGTCTTTAGTCCTTTATCGCAAAGTTCTTTTGCGGCCCATCCCCCGCTGGCGCCTGAACCTATTACGATAGCATCGTAGGTCCTTTTTTTAGCTGAATCAATTAAGAAGTTTGCCATAGATCAAGCGTTTACATCCACACAACCATAATAATGACCAGGAACTACTTTGTAATGCAGATAGTCAAGCATTACTTCTTTAGAAGTGTTAAACCCCCTGATCGTTTCCGATTTGATGAGGTCGAAGAAGTCCTTTTCACTCTTGTCTCCTGACGTCGAAAATGTCAGAAGCAGTTCCTGTCGCTGTTGTTGATCACAGCCAGAAAACGTTTTACTATACTTACTTTGAGAATTGTTATCCAGCTTTTGCAGTTGATTCTTTATGTTCGTCTGAACATCCTGATCATAACAATCCTGAAAAAGCTTTTGAAGGAATTTGTCTACTCCAACGCTTAAGGCACCGATAGAATTGCCTGCAGGAATAACGGTATCCGCCACACTTGCCAGCAGATCCTGTTCAGTCAAAGTGAATGAGCTATGAGGGATGACGAGCTTGTCCGGGCTCCATCCTTCCGCCCAGGCAGGCAGGGAGATCAATGCTCCCGACGCTGCCATCAACGTTTTTAATGAATCGCGCCTGTTCATAACAATGGCAAAAGTTTATGTTGATACTTTAAGTCAACTTAATGATAAGGTATCAAACAACTGCTAGCCGGGAAAGATAAATTTTATGAACGCCCTTTACGGGAGGGTATAAGGTATAGGGTATAGGGTATAAGGGGCTCTTCCCGCAGGCATGACTTGTTTCGGATATTGAATTTGATGCCTATATTGATAACGCTGATCTTTAATTTTCCTCTCAACATGAATAAGTGGTGCGTCCTCATCCTCCTGCTGATCTCCATCAATACAAGCTACAGCCAACGGCCGCGTTTTAAGGCTGCCGCATTTTATTCCACCAAGGGAGAAATGGATCATATCAATTTCGCGCGCGACGCACTCTATTTTTTCGCACTTATAGCAGAACAACAGAACTTCACTTTTGATGCAACAGCTGATTGGACCAATCTGAACGGCGACTATTTAGCAAACTATGACGTAGTGATATGGCTCAACGATTTTCCTCACAGTGACGAGGAACGGGAGGCGTTTGAACGATACATCAATCAAGGCGGTGCCTGGCTGGGCTGCCACGTTTCGGCATTTAATCTCCCGGATTCGAAGTGGAAATGGTTCAACACTTTTCTTGGCGGCGCTTACTTCCATTCGAACAATTGGCCACCATTACCCGCAAAAGTAATTGTAGAGGACCGCAATCACCCCGTAACCAAAAGGCTTCCTGAGTCATACATCTCACCAACTGGTGAATGGTATCAATGGAAACCTAGCCCCAGGGAAAACAAAGATGTTAAGGTATTAATGTCACTGGCTGCGGAAAACTATCCGCTTGGTCTAAAGAGTACCATCACTGGCGGCGACACACCAGTCGTGTGGACCAATACCAAATTCAAGATGTTATATATGAACATGGGTCACAGTAACAAGATCTTTTCAAACTACGACCAGAATAACATGATAACGGATGCGATACTTTGGCTAGGCGGAGCATGGCGAAAGGAGGTAACAAAGTGACGCCCGCAAAAACTTTAATACTGATCGCATTAATATCAGCAAGCAGTACGCTGGTCGCCCAAAAGCCTTTGTTCAAGGTCCTCGCTTTTCACAGCACACGAGTTGAACGTGATCACGTCGATTTCTCGAAAGACCTGCGGGCTTTTTTTGCCACTCTTGCTGACGAGAAAAATTTTACATTCGATGTGACCACAGATTGGA
>DATHIE010000217.1:0-12135 GCA_035316905.1 Chryseolinea sp.
GCAAATGCAATTGGATTACAGGCAGAAGACGTTGCGTACTATGAGCAGCAAGGCAAGTTGGTACCTGTGACCACAAAACACAAAGTAATTGGTGTAGTGAAAGACTTTAATTATGCATCTGTACGTCGCAACATAGAACCCATGGCTATACAAGGGCAATGGAAATCTGCTGAGATGATGTACGTAAGTTTGATTGGAGAAGCAGCTGAGTACGCGGATGTAATCGATAAGCTTACGAGTACCTGGAAACATGTTTTTCCAGCAGCTCCGTTTCAGTACTGGTTCATGGATCAGGAGTTTGGAAGACTTTATCAAACAGAACGTCAAATGGGAGAGTTATTCGTCAGTCTTGCAGGTATGGCTATTCTTATCGCATGCCTCGGACTATTTGGACTTGCTTCTTTTACAGCAGAGCAAAAAACGAGGGAGATCGGTATCCGTAAGGTATTAGGAGCTTCATCACTTCAAATGCTCATCTTATTGACGTCGCGTTACGTCAAGTTGGCGCTTGTTGCATTTGTTATCGGTATACCCATTGCATTCTTTGTAATCAGCAGTTGGATGGAAACTTTCATTTACAAGGCGGAAACAGGAATTTCCTACTACATCTGGTCGTGTCTGTTGGTCATTTCGATCATTGTTGTCACGGTAGGTGTTGAATCATTAAGAGCTGCAAGATCAAACCCTTCTGATTCCATACGACATGAATAAGAATAGAGTTTGACTGATGTGCTGGTTTACTTATTTTCTTTTAATAATCCGGTGCGATGGGGTATAAGATAAGAGGTTGATTCTCTATTTTGCCGTCCTGTACTTAAGGATGTCTCAGCACGAGTGGTAAAAGTCTTTTTTATTGGTGCAATTGCCAGTTTTATCGGTTCCATTCCACCCGGAACCCTCAATATCCTCGTGCTTCAGCTTGGGTTGGAAAACAAACTAAAAGCTGCATTGCATTTTGCTCTTGCCGTAGCGTTGGTCGAATACCCATATGCATGGATCGCCGTGGAGTTTGAAGAATGGATTACTTCGTCGCCAGCCATTCAGGAGAACTTTAAACTCTTGGCTGCTTCTGTGATGATCATACTCGGTATTCTCGGTATTTGGACGGCGCAAAAGCCAACAAAAGCCGCTGTAAAAATGCAAGAGAGCGGATTTGTCCGGGGACTCATACTTAGCATATTAAATCCTCAAGCTATACCGTGGTGGATAGGCGTTACAGCATACCTAAAATCGGAAGGATTTGTCGTACTGGACACACAGCTGCGAGTTCACAGTTATGTATTAGGGACAGCGATAGGTGCCCTTGCGCTGTTGATACTTCTGGCAGTATTGGCTGAACGACTGTCACACCTGGTCACGCATAGTAAATTGCTGGCGATGGCACCAGGAGTTGTGTTGGTCATCCTTGGCATACTCACGCTAGTGAATACCTACATTTAGGGATTTGCAACATGACATCTTCTGAATAACTTAGTCTCAAAATAAAACGAAGGCATCTTTTCTTCGGTTCAACATCGCAAAAGCTTTCAATTTCTACATGATGACTTATGAAAGATCTATCTCAACAACCACATAGCGCCATAATTCCCATGTTGTATATGAAGGACCTTGGCGCTGCGATCGACTTCTACAAAAAAGCTTTTGACGCCGAGGAGCGTTGGAGGATCGATCACGCAGGCAACGTTCATGTGGCAGAGTTGTCGATTCATCCAGTGCTCTTCCGCCTGCACGAAGAAGTTAAACGAGACGGTGAGCTCAGTCCGTCAACATTGAATGCAACGTCCATCGTGATTGGCCTTTTAGTAGATGATCCCGATGAATTAGCGGCCAAAGCCATTGCTGCAGGCGCAACGGAACTCAGCCCAGTTCAGGATTTTGAGTACGGATACCGGCAGGGTACCATCAGAGATCCGTTCGGCCATCACTGGTGCCTTGAAAGAATGGATGATTTATACAAGAAGCCGGCTATGCATGAAGAACAAAAGATTTAACCCACTGCCTGGCCTTGAACATATAGTCCTTTAATTCGTTAAGAATCTTAGATCAACCTTTGTTGTAATGATAAAAAACTACCTCACCATCGCTCTTCGGAGTTTCATTAAACACAGAACTTTTACAATCCTTAATATTCTGGGACTTTCATTGGGAATGGTCGCTAGCCTTCTCATTTTACAATACGTGAAATACGAGCGCAGCTATGATGCTTTTCACAGCAAGGCAAACGATATCTATCGTGTAAATTACAATCAATGGCAGAATGGAAAACTCCGTTTTGAATGTGCCGCCGCTGTACCGGCTGTTGGACCCGCACTAAAGAATAACTTTCCTGAGGTCAAGAGGTTCACGAGGCTCTTTCCTGTCAGCGGCATCGCTCAGTATGACAGCCCTACCCGTGGCGTTGTTTCTTTCCGTGAAGAAAAGATGCAGATCGCCGACTCATCGGTGTTTGAAGTGTTTGATATAAATCTCTTAACCGGTGATAAGCTTACATCTCTTGCGGGGCCTGGTAAAGTTGTGCTGAGTGAGCGAGCGGCGAAACGCTTCTTTGCGGACGAAGATCCAATCGGCAAAACCATATCCTGGGACGGCGCTCGTAAATTTGAAGTAACAGGCATTTTTCAAAGCCTTCCGGAGAACTCGCACATCAAGTTCGATTTCCTTTTTTCGTACGCTACGCTGAACAGGGAAACTGAAAATGCATCTGAAACAGCGTGGGGTTGGTACGACTTCAACACCTATGTGCTATTGGAACCCGGTACCGACTACCAGGCATTACAGGTTAAATGGGATAAGTGGCTGGCCAAAGATAGGGCGGAAGACTGGGCAAAATCCAGCGGTAAGCAGGACTTCTGGATTCAGCCCTTACTGGACATCCATCTCGGCCCTGTGCTGCTTCAGGAATCCCAACCTGATGAACGAGGAAATGCGGATTCCGTTTATGCGCTTTCTGTTATCGCCTTATTCATTTTAATCATCGCGTGGGTTAATTATATCAACCTCGCGACTGCTAAATCCTTCGAGCGTGCCAACGAGGTGGGCGTACGCAAAGTGATGGGCGCTCAAAAGAACCAGCTGATGTACCAGTTTATGGCTGAAGCCTTTCTTGTCAACCTCTTTGCTGCCATCGTTTCAGTTGTTGCTGTAAGATTGCTATGGCCATATTTTGCCGAATTCTCCGGTCGGAATATCTCCTTGGAGTATTTTTTACATGGTGAATTCTGGGCCCTGGTGTTATTACTGTTTTTGATTGGAACGATCCTCGCAGGATTTTATCCCGCAGTCGTCCTCTCTTCATTCAAGCCTGTAACGGTACTGAAAGGAAAAATAATGCGGAATCCACAGGGCAATTATTTAAGACAGGGATTGGTGGTCTTTCAGTTTGTTGCATCCGTAGTATTGATCATAGGATCTGCCGTTGTTTATCAACAATTGAAGTTCATGCGAAGCCAGGATCTGGGAATTGATATCAATAAAACCATCGTCTTAAAAGGACCAGGGGCTGTTGTGGATTCATTATTCCAACGATCCTTAGAAGGGATGAAGGAAGATGCGTTGAAGATCCCTGGTATAAAGAATATGACCTCTTCGTCCAATGTTCCGGGTGATGAGATATTTTGGGCAAATGGTGTAAGGCGATTTACGGGAACTGAAAATAGCAGCATCTCAGGTTATATCGTCGGAATGGACCACGATTATGTTCCGGCGTTTGGACTTGAGATCATTGAAGGAAGGAATTTTGATCTAACTACCAACAGGCGCAAGAGTGTTATCCTTAATCGCGCAATGGTCACTGCGTTGGAATTTAAAGACCCTAAAAGTGCTATCGGCGAAAAGGTACAGCAGGGAAATGATACGCTCGAGATCATTGGAGTGCTGGAAGATTATCACCAGATGTCTTTGAAAGAACAAGTGACACCGCTGGTTTATCGATATACTCCGCACTTTGCCCAGTTCCTCGCCTTCAAAGTTGAATCTAATGATTATTCACGGTTATTGTCTTCCATCGAAGAAATATGGAACGTACATTTCCCAGGCAACCCTATGGATTACTTTTTCCTCGATCAATTCTTCAACCGTCAATATGAAAGCGACAAACGTTTTGGGGAGATCTTCAGCATGTTTACTATTCTGGCGATCTTCGTAGCGTGTCTTGGATTGTTTGGCTTGGCTTCTTTCATGACCATTCAACGCACTAAAGAGATTGGTATCAGGAAAGCATTGGGATCTACATCTTCACAGGTAGTACTTCTTTTATCGAAAGGATTTGTTCATCTCGTGATTATCGCAAATATGATTGCGTGGCCGTTAGCATGGTTCCTAATGGATCGATGGCTCCAGGGATTTCCATACCGGATATCGATCAATCCAATGTTGTTTGTGACTGCTGGAATTGGTGTAGTGGTAATTGCGTGTCTTTCCGTCGGATTTCAAACCATGAAGGCGGCAGCTGTAAACCCGGCACAGACGTTGAGAAGCGAGTGAGCAATGAACAATGAACAATGAGGGGATATAGGGCTCTTCGGGTCAGAGAGAAGGGCAACCCCCATTGGTCGGGTTAGGTTTATTACGTATCTTAGTAACTGAAATTCAAATCTTATGTGGTGGGCTAAATTCGTTCTGTTGATCACTATTACAGTTGGTGTAACGTGGCTGATCGTTTGGATTGATTCACGTTTCAAAAAAGCTCTTAAGGCCGACCCAGACGCCCTTATAAAGCGGGGCTATTTCCGCATGTTCGTTTATGTGATACTCAGCCTTTAGGATGGTTTCTAACTTCACTTGTTAGTCTTCTGAAGGGCTCCAGATTTCCCTTGAGTATGCTTAGCCATACTTAAATTCTCACTTTATTCAAATAATATAAATAACTGACATACAGTTTAATATATTCACTTAACTCAAGTGATAGTTGAATAATCCCATAATCAAAAAACTAATTATATTAGTTTATAATAACTAAATGTATTAGTTTTATTAAACCATGGCTGCTGGATTATCAATTATGCAGGAGGCGTATCAGTCAAATATTATCACCGCGTTAAAGTCAGATATTCTCCGAATGGAAGGACTTCGGCCGGCTACCAGTCCTATCGACCTTGGTTTGGGCCCGATCTGTGAGTTCTTTCCAAATGGATCTTTTCCGCTGGGTGCAGTCCATGAATTCATGTCACCGGTGCCTGAGGACAATGCATCTACCTGCGGTTTTATTTCTGGAATTTTGTCGTCGCTAATGGGCGACAACGGAACTGCTTTATGGATCAGTTCGTCGCGAAGGATTTTCCCGCCCGCGTTGAGGGCGTTCGGTGTGCAGCCTGACCGTATAGTTTTTGTGGATATCAATAAAGAAAAGGATGTCATGTGGGTGATGGATGAGGCGCTTAAGTGCGGTGCGCTCACTGCAGTGGTCGGAGAGATGAGAGAGATCAGTTTTACGGAATCCAGAAGACTTCAGTTGGCTGTTGAACAAAGCCAGGTTACAGGGTTCATAATACGTCACAATGCCAGGGTGAATACCACTGCCTGTGTATCACGATGGAGAATTACACCGTTGCCAAGCGAGCTATCTGACGACCTTCCAGGAGTTGGGTTCCCCCAATGGAGAGTGGAGTTACTGCGAATGCGCAACGGTAGGTCAGGAGCATGGGATCTGAAGTGGATTAATGGTCGATTTGTACCAGGCAATAATAGCAGCAGATCTGCCGCCTTGTCAAATACGTTGAACTACGAGGGACAACACGAAAAGAAAAAAGCTGGATGATATGCAGGGGCGTTTTGTTTCCATCTGGTTCCATCACCTCACGACGGACTGGTTCAGTATCCGCCAGCCACATCTAAGCCAACTTCCTTTTGTGCTAAAGGCCTCGTCCCATGGCCGGATGGTAATCACTGCAGCTAACACTTTGGCCGAGAGGGAAGGGATTGGCAGAGGAATGGTGCTTGCCGATGCAAAGGCGATTGTTCCAGACCTCCAGGTTCTGGATGATATTCCTGATTTGCCGGAGAAATTACTTACACGTCTGGCATTATGGTGTATACGCTTTTCACCTTTTGTAGCAATTGATCCTCCTGAAGGTCTCTTTCTGGACGTGAGTGGCTGCACCCATCTCTGGGGAGGTGACCTGGCCTATCTGGCGGACATAGAAAAAAAACTAAACCTGAGAGGTTATGAAGTGAGAGTGGCGATAGCGGATACCCTGGGAGTTGCGTGGGGAATGGCACGGTACGGAAAACAACCCCTTGCTGTACCTCCTGGCGATCACTTTGAAGCAATGCTTCCATTGCCACCGGAAGCATTGCGATTAGAGCCTGAAACCGTCGAACGGTTAAATAAACTTGGATTACGCCAGATCAGCCAGTTCATCCGTATGCCTCGCACGACGCTACGACGACGCTTTGGTCCACACTGTATCATGCGCATGGATATGGCTTTGGGACAAGAGATCGAAATTTTAGCACCTGTTGTTCCCCCGGAACCTTACCAGGATAGATTGCCGTGCCTCGAACCTATTATCACAGCCATAGGAATTGAGATCGCACTGCGGCAACTGTTGGAAACATTATGTATCCGGCTACAGCAGGAGCAAAAAGGCCTGCGCGCCGCAATATTCAAATGTTACCGGGTGGATGGAAAGATTGAGAGCATAACCATTGGCACTCACCGTCCCTCGTTTAGTGTTGCTCATTTGTTCAAACTCTTTGAAATAAAACTGTCTACGATCGAGCCGGCCTTAGGGATTGAATTGTTTGTGCTGGAAGCACCTCAAGTGGAGGAATATCTTCCAGAACAGAAGAAAATGTGGGAAGCGGGAGGAGGCCTTGAAGATATACAACTTTCAGAGCTGGTCGATCGCCTGACAGGTAAACTGGGAAATGAAGCCATTCACCGGTTCATACCCGAAGAACATCATTGGCCGGAACGGTCATATAGTCCCACGGCGACACTCCATGAGGAACCGACAACGGCATGGCCCCTTGACAAGCCGAGGCCCTTGCACCTTTTACCAAAACCGGAACGAATTGAAGTCACCACTCCGATTCCGGATTATCCGCCTATGCTTTTTCGTCACAAAGGAAAACTACACATGATCCTTAAAGCTGATGGTCCGGAACGCATAGAGCAAGAGTGGTGGCTGCAGCAAGGGCAACACCGGGATTACTACCGTGTCGAAGACGAAGATGGAAACAGATACTGGCTGTTTCGATTGGGACATTATGATGATAAAGTGTTTAAGTGGTTTTTACATGGGTACTTTGCTTAGCGTATAAATCAGGTGTGGGTGTGGGGGGTGAATGTCGAACGCCGAATTTCGAATGTCGAATTTCGAATGTGATGTATCCGAAATATTGAATGTTGAATATTATTGGAATGGTGAAGACGAGTGCTTGGTGAGAGTTGATATTATCAATTTCCTGGAAAAAGGTTGAATATGTTTATAGAACATAAAAAAATAACTGAATAATTTAAGTTTAAACTAAACCCGTTGTATATGAAATATGATTTGGAAGAGAGATTGATTAACTACAGTGTTCTAATTCTTGACATTGTAGAAGGATTACCTGACAGCAAGGGAGCCAATCATTTGGCCAACCAAATTGTACGATCAGGAACTGCACCTAGTCTCATGTATGGTGAAGCACAAAGTTCTGAATCCAGGAAAGATTTTATTCACAAAATGAGGCTGTCGTTGAAGGAGCTACGAGAAACGTATATCTGTTTAAAGATCATAAACATAAAATGTTACGCAGGAAAGCAGAATGCTAAGTTGACATTAGCACTCAATGAGGGGTACGAATTGATTTCAATATTTGTGAAAAGTATTGCGACAGCAATCCAAAATTCAAAACCTAAAAATTGATCTGGTCTTATTTATTATCCACGTTTATGGACTATCAAAATCAGATATCCTTCTCAACATTATCATTCTTGCATTCCTTCGACATTCGGAGTTCGACATTCGACATTAGAAATTCTGCATTTAGAAATGATCTACACTGAGCTCCATACTACCACCAACTTTTCCTTCCTACGCGGTGCTTCCCACCCGGAAGAATTAATCGACCAGGCCGCAACATTGGGCTATACATCCATTGCTGTAACAGATCGAAATACGTTTGCGGGGTTAGTACGGGCTCATGTGGCTGCAAAAAAAACAAAGACTCGATTCATACCTGGTTGCAGACTTGACCTGATCGACGGTCCGTCACTATTGACGTTTCCAACAGATCTCACCGGTTATTCTCAGTTGTCCAATCTTCTGACCGTGGGTAATCTTAGAACAGAAAAAGGGCAATGCCATTTTTACAGGGCAGATGTTTATGCTTATGCAAAAGGATGGAAATTGGTTGTTCTGCCGCCGGATAAGCTCAATGAGTCCTTTGAATTCGATCTGCCATTTATAAAGGCGTTGGAAGAATACCGGGATGCATTCGGCGCCGATCTATCTATCGCGGCGTCGAGGATCTACAACGGAAATGATTTAAAACATTTGCACCGGATATATCAACAGGCAAGAAGGCTGGACATGCCAATGGTGGCAACCAACGATGTGCATTATCACCATCCAATGCGAAGGGAGCTGCAGGATGTCGTCACCTGTGTGCGAGAGAAATGCACTATACACAACGCCGGCTTTCGATTGCATGCAAATGCCGAACGTTATCTGAAATCAGTTGACGAGATGGTCCGTTTGTTCCGGCAATATCCTGATGCCATCAAACAAACTCAGGTCATAGCCGAGGCGTGTACATTTTCGCTGGACGAATTGAAGTATAAGTATCCTAAAGAAATCACCAGGGGAGGACGTACACCACAACAAGAGCTTACATATCTCACCTGGCAAGGCGCACAAGAGATATTTGAAAGTCAGGTGCCCCAGAAGGTCAAAGCCAACATAGAACACGAGCTGAAATTCATCGAAGAGATGAATTACGCAGAATACTTCTTGACCGTTTATGATATCGTTCGTTATGCGCGTGAACAGAAGATCCTTTGTCAGGGAAGAGGATCAGCGGCCAACTCTACAGTCTGTTATTGTCTTGGAATTACTTCTGTTGACCCGTCAAAGTTTGATCTTTTGTTCGAGCGTTTTATTTCATCGGCCCGGAATGAGCCACCGGACATCGACGTGGATTTTGAACACGAAAGGAGAGAGGAAGTGATGCAGTACATCTACCGAAAGGACGGTCGTGAGCGAGCGGCGGTTGTGGCAACAGTGACACAACAACATCACAAAGGAGCGATCAGGGACGTAGGTAAGGCTATGGGGCTTTCGGTAGATACAATCAATAATCTCTCAGAGTTGATCTGGGATTTTGCTGACGGAGGATTTGACCGTGATCGAATAGCGGATCAGGGATTGAATCCTGATGATCCAACTATTCAAAAAGTATTGCACCTGACGGCTCAGTTCATGGGATTCCCTCGTCAGCTAGGACAACATACGGGTGGTTTTGTAATTACAGAAGGGAAACTTTCGGATCTCTGTCCTATACTTAATGCGCGGATGGAAGATCGGACGAATATTGAATGGAATAAGGATGATATCGATGCACTGGGATTTTTAAAGATCGATGTACTTGCATTGGGTATGCTCACCTGTATTCGCAAAGCATTCGATCTGGCGGCGATGCATTACGGTCGTCACTTTACCCTGGCCAACATACCACAAGATGATCCTGCAGTATACGAGATGGTGAGTCATGCGGATACTATTGGTGTTTTTCAGATCGAAAGTCGCGCACAACAATCGATGTTACCACGGCTTAGACCAAATTGCTTCTACGATCTTGTGATTGAAGTCGCTATTGTACGGCCAGGTCCTATTCAGGGAGATATGGTGCATCCTTACTTACGGCGCAGGAATGGCGAGGAGCTGGTGGATTATCCTTCAAAAGAGCTGGAAGGGATATTAGGCCGTACTCTAGGTATTCCGTTGTTTCAAGAACAGGCAATGAAGATAGCCATTGTAGCTGCTGGCTTTTCACCTTCGGAGGCAGACCAGCTTCGAAGAAGTATGGCCACGTTTAAGGTTAATGGATTAATATCGCATTTCGAACACAAGCTGATCAATGGAATGACATCCAATGGCTACAGCGAGGCTTATGCGAGGAGGGTATTTAAGCAGCTGGAAGGATTTGGAAGTTATGGATTTCCAGAAAGTCATGCTGTAAGCTTTGCGTTGCTTGTTTATGTTTCTTCCTGGCTGAAATGTTACTACCCTGATGTATTTGCCTGTTCGCTTCTCAATAGCATGCCTATGGGATTTTATCAGCCGGCCCAAATTGTTATCGATGCGCGCAAGCATGGGGTGGAAGTAAGGCCGATTGATGTAAACTATTCCGCTTGGGATAACAAATTGGAAGAGTTCTCTGGTAAGTATTGTGTTTTGCGTCTCGGATTCAGACAAGTAAAAGGTCTCAGGCAGGAGGATGTTGAATTGTTGATCACGATGAGGAGTAAGAAATTATTTTCATCTATTGATGATCTGAGAAGGATTGGTCTATCCGAATCTACGCTGGAAAAATTGGCAGATGCAGATACATTCCGCTCCATTGATCATGACAGAAGAGAAGCGTTATGGGAAGTTTCTACAAATGACTATCCCGAGGCGCTATTTTCCGGTCAACGTTATTACGATAATTACAATGAAAAGATCGTCCTTCCTGAGATGAGTCTTGCCGAGCACGTTGTTCATGACTACGCCACAACCTCATTATCGATAAAAGCACATCCCGTGAGTTTTATCAGGGAACAGCTTGACCGTCTTCATATTCTTTCCGCCTCGGCGCTCGCAAATGGAAAAGATGGAGATCATGTAAAGGTTGCCGGACTAATATTGGTGCGGCAGCGGCCTGGAACGGCCAGTGGTATTTGTTTCATTACTATTGAGGACGAAACAGGTACTGCAAACCTTGTAGTCTTTCAGAAGCTCTTTGATAAGTATAGAAAGGAGATCATTCAATCAAGGTTGTTGATGGTTGAAGGGCAATTGCAGATAGAAGGAGAGGTGATACACGTGATTGTGAAGAAATGTTACAACTTCTCCACGCTTTTGCGTGGACTGGTGCCTTCGCAAAATGAAGAGCCATCTTTAGGTACATTTTCACGCGCGGATGAACGAGGTCCGGCGCATGATTCAAGAGTTGAGAAACAGGAAAAGCAAGTTGTTCAGGGAAACATCTTTGGGGAGGGGAGGAATTTCAGATAAGTGAATGTGAGAGAGAGTGTGTGGGTGTGGGTGCGGGGACTTACCGCGAAGGCACAGAGACGCGAAATTGACGCAGGTTTTTTATGTTTGTCTAAATCACCCCGTCACATTGTCCATATTGCACGCAGTGAATAGCTCGTTATGAGAGTAACTTTGGTTAGAACAAAACTGTTAAAAAGATGACTACAAAAGATTTTAGTACAACGATTAGGGTGGATCAAACACCTCAAGAAGTATTCAACGCCATTAATGACGTTCGTGGTTGGTGGTCGGAAGAGATCGTGGGCGGTACAAGCAAATTGAACGATGAATTCAATTACCGTTATAAGGATGTGCATCTCTGCAAAATCAGACTGATTGACGTTGTTCCTGGCAAAAAAGTCGTGTGGTTGGTACTTGAAAATCATTTTAGTTTCACTAAGGACAAGACTGAGTGGAAAGACACGAAGATGAGTTTTGAAATTTCTCAGGAGGATAATAAAACTAAACTGGTGTTTACGCACATCGGTCTAGTTCCTGATTATGAATGCTTCGATGTGTGTAATGAAGCATGGACAAATTACATAAACGTTAGCTTGCGAAATTTGATCGCAACAGGGAAAGGGATGCCCAATCCTAAAGAAGGTGGGTATAATGCTGAGTTAGCGGAGAAGTTTATGTTGGAAGGATAAGCAAAGAGGTTTAGATCAATTTGAGATACGATCCTTGAGTGTTGACCTATTGATTGTTGATTGTTGAGTGTTATTGCTGCGAGACATTTGTCAATACGGGATGACCATCACCTCCGAAACACTCAACACTCAATATATCAACATTCAACACTCAAGCGTATTGAGGAAAGAATAAAAGGCTATTATGACTGTATTCAAAGTCCCCTTGAGGGGATTTAGGGGTTTAAAAAATGAAATGTCTTTTCGCGCGGTATTTCAAG
>DATHIE010000218.1:0-3037 GCA_035316905.1 Chryseolinea sp.
GTGAGCTGCCAACGGATATACATTTGGTCACCTTTCAACTTGCTAATACAACGGCAGAAAAGTAACTGGCTTCCTAGGTGCCTGGTTGCCTGGCTTACTTGGTATTTGGCTATCTACCTAGCCACCCAGGTACCCAGGTACCTGTTTTTATACCCAGGTACCCATTTTTACTTTCCTGAAAAGTTTGGTTTTCTCTTTTCAGAAAATGCCTTAACACCTTCTTTGTAGTCGTCCGTTCCGCCGGCGATTTCCTGGCAATAGGCCTCATAGTCGAGCATATCGTCAAGCGACGATGTAGCCGACTTTTGAAGCATTCTCTTCACGAGGCCGATAGCTTTGGTAGGAGCCGTTGCAAAGTAAGTTGTATACTCCATAACAGCCTGGTCAAGTGATTCCATCGGCACGACCTTGTTTACTAAGCCCAATTGCAAAGCATCCGTTGCTTTCACTTTACTTCCCATTGCACATAACTCGAAGGCTTTCGCATTTCCCACGAGGCGGGGAAGGAAATAAGAGGATCCGGAATCCGGAACCAGACCAATGTTGATAAAAACTTCGATCATGGTGGCCTCTTCTGCGGCGACGATGATATCGCAGGCAAGAGCAATCGAACAACCCGCTCCCGCGGCGACGCCATTCAACCTGCAGACAATAGGCTTCGGAAGATTTCGCATAGCTCGTATTATCGGATTGTATCGCTTGTGGAGTGAATCCATGATCGACCGATTCTTCTGCGAGGCCGACGACCTGAGATCCTGGCCGGAACAAAAGGCTTTCCCTTCACCTGTTAACACCACAACGCGCACGCTATCATCCTTTGCTACCACTTTAAAAACATCCTGAAGTTCAAAAGTGATCTCATCATTAAGAGCATTATATACGTCGGGACGGTTAAGAGTAATAGTCGCAACACTCCCGTTAAGCGAGTACGTCAAGAATTTATATTCCATAGAATATGAGTTTCAAAACAAGACGACCATGGCAGCAAAGCTGATCGCAAACCCGAGCATACCGCCCACCAATACCTCTCGAGGGGTATGGGCGTTGAGCTGAAGACGCGCAGTCATTACAAGTCCCGCTATCACGATAAGTGCAAGCGTCGGATAAAACAATGCTCCGTCTTCTGAAAGTTTGTTCAACGGCAGAATGATTCCAATAAACGCCCAGATGGACATACTGTGCACACTTACCTTATAGAAAATTGTAACCAATGTCGCGATAATAACAAGGACATCTATTATAAGAAGGAACTTAAGCAGGTTATCGTTGAAGCTTACCCGTGTTCTTGAATAAAACAAGTATGTAATCGCGCTATAAAGAATTGCTATGAATGTAAACGGAATGATCCTTTCCTGCCTTTCTTCCATAGCCAGCGACTTGATGGAGCCGAAGGTCTTGAATATTCCTATATTGAGAGCGGGTAAAAGAAATGTTACGCAAAAGATAAGAAACACAAAGTTCAAATGACCGTCTTCTTTTAATGGATCCAGTCCGGCGGGAAGGGAAAAAGTAAATAAGCCGAACATGTATGTCGCCAGGAGAAGTGGATGAAACAAAAAAGAAACGATCTTCGCCAGTAAATTCACCACTACATCTCCTTTCTAAGCCTCGCGACCGGTATGTTTAATTGTTCACGGTACTTGGCAACTGTTCTCCTTGCAATGTTGTATCCTTTTTCGTTGAGGATTGTCTCCAGTTTATCGTCGGAGAAAGGTTTGTCCTTATCCTCACTTTCGATGATGTCTTTGATGATCTGTTTAACCTCCCGGCTACTGACTTCTTCACCTGAATCAGTAGCTATGCCTTCCGAGAAGAAGTATTTCAATGGATAGATGCCGAAGTCCGTCTGTATCGCTTTACTGCTTGCCACCCGTGAAACTGTCGAGATATCCATGTTGATCATGCTGGCGATATCCTTGAGGATCATAGGTCTTAACTTGGTCTCATCTCCTTCCAGGAAAAAATCATACTGAAAATCGATGATGGCTTTCATCGTTCTCAGCAGAGTTTGCTGACGTTGCTTTATCGCATCTATGAACCATTTAGCCGCATCGAGTTTCTGCTTTACGAAGGTGACGGCTTCTTTCATCTTTTTATCCTTCTTGTTGCTCTTATCATATGCCTTGAACATGTCTGCATATGATCGGCTAATGCGAAGGTCTGGGGCATTCTTGCTATTGAGTGTCAGTTCAAGCTTCCCGTTATTGTTGGTTAAGATATAATCAGGAATGATGTATTGATTCTTGGTTGCCGTAGGGCCACTGCCACCACCCGGTTTCGGGTTCAGTTTTATGATCAGCTCCATGGCATCGCGAACAAAGTCTTCGTCTTCTGTATCCAGTTTCTTCTGGATCTTTTGATAATGCTTTTTTGTAAACTCCTCGTAACACTCCGCAATGATCTTTTTTGCAACTGCAACGTCAATATCGTGGCCGTTGTCCATGCGCTCCAATTGAAGAAGAAGACACTCCTGCAGGTTGCGGGCGGCGATACCGGGAGGATCGAAGGTTTGGATCTTTTTCAATACTGCTTCAACCTCCTCCATAGTGGTCTCAATACCTTGTGAGAAGGCCAGATCGTTCACGATAGCGTCAAGGTCTCTCCTGATGTACCCATCGCTTTCTATGCTGCCGACGAGCTGCTTTCCAATGGCGTAGGGCAATTCATCCAAACCCATGAAATCGAGCTGACTCATCAATTGTTCATGTAGTGTGGATGACATCGGAATGGGCATCTCCCGGTTCTCTTCGTCTCCATCGCCATCACCCTGCATTTTATAACCACTATAGTCCTCGTCCTGCAGGTAATCCTTTATATCGACGTCCTCCTCTTTCGAAGTCTGTTCCTGAAATTCTTCCGTTTCACTTTCGCTACTGGTTTCCGCTTCCTCGGTTCTCTCCTGCTCCTCCCCTTCTTCAAGGGCCGGGTTTACTTCAAGCTCTTCTTCAATCCGTCCCTCAAGCTCAGCTGTGGGCACCTGCAGCAGCTTAATAAACTGTATCTGCTGAGGAGATAGTTTTTGTTGTAGGGACTGGTT
>DATHIE010000219.1:0-9864 GCA_035316905.1 Chryseolinea sp.
TCCAATCTATTGCGATAACCGACTTTCTCTTTCATATCCGCACATCCGTAATTCTATCAGGGACGGGCTGGTCTCAGCAATACGTGAAAATTTTTTTACAGTTGAATCGATTGCAGGGGTCGCGACGGCGGGCATAGCTCAAGGAGCGCTCGTCGCCCAGTCATTGGATTTGCCATTTCTTTACGTGCGTCCAAAACCAAAGGACCACGGGATGGAGAATCTTATCGAAGGTAAAGTAGTCAAGCGACAAAAGGTTGTAGTGATCGAAGATCTTGTGTCTACAGGAGGAAGTTCATTAAAAGCTGTGCAGGCACTTCGTGATGCCGGTCTTGAAGTATTGGGCATGGTTTCGATATTCAATTACGGATTTGATATTGCCACTCGAAATTTTTATGAGGCGAATACGTCTCTCATCACCCTCTGCGACTATAGTAGTCTCATCAAGTATGCGCTCGAGCAAAAATACATTTCCGAAGAACAAGTGACATCACTAAAAGCATGGCGTGTTGATCCCTCCACCTGGAAAAAATAAACATGTGGGAGCCCAATCTTAACACGTTCGCCCGTAAGGTTCATAAAAAGAGCGATGCCGGCAGAAAACATTTCGGATTCGAAAAAGGCAACCACATAGCCGTAATTGGGGCCGGCGCATTCTGAGGCTGGTCAGCCCTTTATCTTCGGAGAAAGGGCTTTAAGGTGACGTTGGTAGGTGCCTGGGACCCCGCTCATTCGCGATCCAGTTCCGGAGATGAGACCAGGGTTATCCGCTCGACTTACGGAGCCAATCAGGTTTATTTCACGGCTTCAAACATGGTCCGGCACTCGGAGAACTGGTTGTCGATGTACTCTCTGGTACAAAAGAAATCCCGGAAATCTTTTTGCTCAGAAGCAATTAGTTGAAGAACATTAAGAGATTGAAGGCAGCGTATAACCGTTGTGATATTTTGCACTCAGGAACTTGTTGGCTTCCTCCTCACGAAACTTTGAGAGCTTTTCATCCCAATGCACCGGCATTCCGGTTCTAAAGGAGATGTTTCCCATTTGACACACCGTTGCTACGTGAGCGCCAGCGTGTATCGGACACGTTAGGTCACCAAACTTTCGTGATTTCACTACGTCGAGAAAGTTACGCGTGTGAGCATCAAGCCCGGAGCCTTTGTTAGGTTGAAAGGGAATGGGCTCCATGCGTTTTTCGTCGCTTATTACTTCCCAGCCACCTCGATACAACACAAGTGTGCCATTATTTCCTATATATGAAATACCATGATCTTTGCCGTAGTTTCCATTGCTAATCCCCTGAGCTTGTTCCCATAACATTGTGAAATTATCAAACTCATAAGTGGTCGTCAATGTATCGGGCGTCTCGTGGGCACCGTCCGGATAAGCATATTTCCCACCCGAGGCATAGATAGACTTCGGTTGAGGATTATTCATACCAAGCAGTGCATAATCGATCAGATGCACTCCCCAGTCGGTCATTAAACCACCTGCGTAGTCCCAGAACCAACGGAAATTGAAGTGGAATCGATTTTCATTAAAAGGTCTCTTTGTAGCGGGTCCGAGCCACATGTCATAATTTACACCAGCAGGTACCGGAGTATCGGGTTTAACGACAATGTTTTTCATCCATCCCTGATATGCCCAGGCTTTAACCGTACGTATCTGTCCCAGCTTTCCTGTTCTAAGAAAAGCCAGTGCGTCGACAAAATGCGGCATGCTGCGTTGCCACTGTCCTACCTGGACAGTTTTATTAAATCTTTTTTGAGCGGCGACCATGGCGTTACACTCAGTAATCGAATTCCCTATGGGTTTTTCAACATACACGTCCTTTCCAGCTGAACACGCATCCACCATCTGCAAACAATGCCAGTGATCGGGTGTACCGATTATTACAACATCTATATCTTTGTTCTCCAACAGCTTTCTATAATCGCCGTAGGTTTTTACTTTGATGTTAGCTTTAGCCAATTCAGCCACTCTGCCAGACATTACATTTTCGTCCACGTCACAAAGCGCCACCACATTGACCTCAGGATTTTTCATGAACGATTGTAGATCAGACCATCCCATTCCCTTAGTGCCGATCAATCCGACGTTAACCTTGTCGTTCTGAGCAATAACTTTGCTCTTTGCGACGGATTCCCATGAAATTGGTCCAAGGATCCCCGCACCAGCAATTGCTGCGGACGATGTACGAATGAATTTCCTGCGAGAGCTCATAAGATTACATTTTATTCCAAAGTAATGAATAGCTACTCAATTTTGAACAAAAAATACACGAGAGATCAGACTGAGGTTGCTGATCCCTTTGATGTTTGAGATAAGAATGGGCGAGATGCTATTTATTTGGCCGACGGAGCTTCGAGCCAGGAGGATGTAATGTCGTTCAAGACCTTGACCTTGTGGCTAAAATCGCCTTTGATCTGTTCGCGGATCTTGTGCATGTTTTCCAACAATTCATTGGTCTCTTCTGGAATAGCCTCCTCCAGGTATTCCCGCATCCTTTTTGAAATAGTAGGCGATTTTCCGTTAGTGGATACGCCGATCTTAAGATTACCACGTGTAACTACCGACCCTAAATAAAAGTCACATAGATCCGGAGTATCCGCAACATTGACGAGGATATGTTTCGTTCGGGCAAAATTGCGTATAGTTTCGTGGAGGCTGCGATTGTCAGTTGCCAGTAACACGAGGTCCTTATCCCACAAGTCCCACAGCTTGAAATTTCTTTCGTGCAATTTTACTCCCGGATGGCTTTGCGCCAGTTTTCTAATAGGATCCTGAATGGTTCTTGCCACCAAAGTTACGCTCGCCGACGGGCTGTTCTTAAGGATTGCGGAAAGTTTTTCAAAACCCACATGTCCACCACCAACAATCAATGTTTCGAGTGATTCAAGCTTAAGAAAAATCGGGAAA
This sequence comes from Chryseolinea sp., assembly GCA_035316905.1. GTDB lineage: Bacteria > Bacteroidota > Bacteroidia > Cytophagales > Cyclobacteriaceae > Chryseolinea. The sequence goes on from DATHIE010000219.1 coordinate 2,917, forward strand.
AGATTATTGCGCTCCATTCTTTATTGATATTGAACGATCACTTCCTTAACTACTTCATTTATTGTCTGCGCATAATTTACCACGTCACCAACTATAATGATCGCTGGGGAACCGACATGCGCATCAGATGCAAGTCCAACAATAGTCGAAACTTTTCCTATAATATTCTTTTGATTTGGGAGAGTTCCATTTTGAATAACGGCAACGGGTGTGTCGTTCTTTCCGTGATGTTGAAAGTGTTCCATGATGTCCTGAAGCTTGTTCAGCCCCATTAAGATCACCACTGTTGCGCTGGATTGAGCGGCAAGAGCGATATCACCCGAAATCTCTCCCGATTTAGTGGTGCCGGTTATTACCCAAAAACCTTCGCTGATTCCCCTGGCCGTAACCGGGATCTTGATGCTGGCTGGTACTGCCAAAGCGCTGCTGATGCCAGGTACAACGAATGTCGATACACCGTGGGCTTCCGCATAGGATATTTCTTCGGAACCACGTCCAAAAACAAACGGATCTCCTCCCTTCAATCTTACTACGTGGCCATATAAGTACGCAAATTCAACAATAAGCTCGTTGATCTCTTCTTGCTTATAGGAATGAGAGCCTGCTCGTTTACCCACACACAATGACGGAACGCCGCGAGGAATGATATCCAAAATTTCTGACGACACCAACGCATCATACAGCACGATGTCGGCAGATTTGATGGCATTTATACCTTTAATGGTAATGAGTTCCGGATCACCGGGTCCTGCACCGACTAAAGTAACCTTTGGCGAACGATGTGACATAGGGAATGTGGGTATCATGTACTTCAGGATGCAATCCGGGCAACTACTTTGTCCGCTGCTTCTTTGTCTGAGCGATACGCGGATGATGCTTCCAAAAAGCGTAACGAATCAGACAGGAAGCTTTCTGCAAAACTTTCAGTTGGTTCATTCTTGTTAATACTCAGCACAAGCTCTTTGAAATTCGCTGCGAATTCAAATGTTTTGGTATCTATGAATTCCTTTTGAAAGTCATTGATGGTTTGATACTGTGAGCTTGGTTTTATGTCGCGTGTAAGCAACATAGCTTTTGCCGTGTTGATAAAAGCGCTGTAGCTGTGATATATAGAATCAGCGTATTGATTTTTGCTTAACGCTTCGCGCGCCCACGCCAGCTTATCATCTGAATCGTAAAACAGCGTGGATACCAGGTCAATCATAACGCCCGCGCACTCGCCCACGGCAGTATGGAGGATAAAGTTACGCTCCTGGCCCCAGTCGATGTATTCATCGGGCGTGGTTACGCTTATATCACCAAGCGGCTTTAGAATCTGATAAAAGTGATTCCTTCCAATTCTCTTAAAGTAATCGTGATAGTATTCACCGTCAAGGCTGTTTGCCTCATAATCCGTTAATAAAAACCGAAGCGCCTGAGGACCACGCTTGCTTGGAATCTTGATGATCTTGTCTGAGATAATTCCTTCACCATTTTGAAGTTTACCGCCGCCAAGCAAGACCACAAGGGCCGGCAGCACCTTTCCATTCTTGTCTTTGATCGTACTGCCATGCAGCCCAATACCTGCGAGTCCATGTTGTCCGCATGAATTCGGGCAACCGCTTATCTTAATTTTGATGTCAGTATTGTGTATGAGCTCTGGGAACTCTTCGCGGACTACTTTTTCAAGCTGAAGTGAAATTGCAGTGCTGTCGGAGATACCCAGATTACAGGTATCTGTTCCGGGACACGCCGTTACATCCGCCACACTATCAAAGCCTGGCTCTGCCAGACCCACTTTATCTAATGCAACGTAAAGGGGCTTGATTGCCTCCGGGCGCACGTAGCGAATCAGGTATCCCTGGTTAAGTGTAACCCGCATTTCATTTGAAGCATAGGTATCGACGATATCAGCAAAGTGTCTTGCCAGTTTTGACGACAAGTTGCCCAACGGAAGTTTTACATACACGCCATAGAATCCATCTTGCTTCTGCGCGAATACATTGGTCTTGTACCAGTTTTCAAACTTGTTCTCGTTATTTATCGATACTTCCTCGTAAACTTTAGCCTCAGGAATAGAAGGTTCCGGCAAAATTTCGGTGTTGATCTTATAGGTCTTGTTCTTCAACGCCTTTTTCTCTTCTTCAACCAGAGCTATCAGCTTTTCAAGTCCAAGATCATCGAGAAGGAATTTCAATCGAGCCTTCATTCTTCTGTTACGTTCGCCGTAACGGTCAAACACTCGCAAAACTGCTTCGGTGAATGGAATGATCTGATCTTCCTCAAGGAACTCATAAACAAGCTGTGCGAGGTAAGGGTTTGCGCCCAAGCCACCGCCAATGACTACACGGAAGCCGCGCTTTCCAAACGCAATGCGTGGAATAAACCCGAGGTCGTGAATAAAAGTAAATGCCGTATCCTTTTCGCTTGAAGAGAAAGCTATCTTGAACTTTCTTCCCATTTCCTGGCAAATAGGATTGCGAAGGAAATATTTGAATGTTTCATGAGCATAAGGGGAGACATCGAATGGTTCATCAGGATCTATCCCGGCCGTTGCAGAAGCGGTTACGTTACGAACAGTATTTCCGCATGCCTCACGGGTAGTGATCTCATCTCTTTCCAGTTTCGCCCATAGCTCCGGGGTTCTGTCGAGACTCACATAGTGAATCTGAATATCCTGACGCGTGGTAGCGTGTAGTGTGCTGCTAGCATACTCGTCAGATATGTCAGCAATCCTGCGGATCTGTTTCGTAGTAAGGCGTCCGTAAGGCAGCTTGATGCGGATCATCTGAACCCCCTCCTGGCGCTGACCATAGATCCCCCGTACTAAACGAAGGCTGCGAAATTTTTCACTGTCGATTTTACCATCGCGGAAGAGCCTGATCTTTTTTTCAAGATCAACTATATCACGCGCAACGACAGGGTTGTTTAAATCTTCCAGTTCTGAGCGAAAGCTATCCATACCTATATACTTACTAGTTATTGTTAATTTTTACCCTCTCTTATAAATAAGCCTTTCCTGTTCGCAGAAAAGGCTCGTAATGTCTTTCTAATTCTGAATGTCAGGAGACTAATACTTACCCGTTATCCTGCGAGCCCCGCTAACTGTCAACAGCAGCACTTTAGCCCTTTACAGTTTCTTCTTCGCTCATAGGTCAATTGTCTACCAATCATATAGGGATTAAAGGTAGCCGATCAGCAACAAAAATCAAATCATTAGTGATAAAAATTGTTAATGATGTTGAGTTAGTTGCCCTGGCCTGCGCACACAAACGATTGTTTATATGAAAAGTTAGTGCGCAGGTAACCTAAAAATTTTCTGATGGATGGCATTTTTTCACCGGTCTTTCAACCGGATGACGAATTTTAACCCGGACCACACCTCATTGACAGCGCATACTTTCACATCTACCAGGCCATTTGAAAGGCCAAAATCGCGGATTATATTTTCGTCGAGATCCGTATCCATTTTTGATGCTTTTTTAGGCCAGGAGATCCACAACATGCCATCTTTCTTAAGATGCTTTTTGCACTCCAGGAACTGCTTTTTAAAAACATTCAGCTGAGTGGTGAACACATGAATAAAATCCATCTCCCCCATTGCACGTGACTTCACAATAACTCCCTTCGGTAATGGACTAAGCCAGTCAAAATAATCTTTCGGTGGATTGTAAACGTACATCACGGAGTTTTCCTTCACTCCTAATTTTTTAACCAACGGTGTTCCGCTATATCCGGCCATAATTTTCGGATAGTCAAAAATGCAAAATGCCCCGACGCGTCGGGGCATTTCACTTAACTATAAATTCCTTACTTAGTTTTCATTTCCTAACTTCTCCATTTCCTTATCGAAAGTTTCCTTAAACTTCTCGTAGTCGTAGTCGATCTTTAGGCGATCGTCCTTTGAAAGTCTTTCGTTATAAGTTGCAACCAGTTCATCAGCTGATAACTCGATGGCTATATACGTTTTGTAAGTAGCCCCATTGGTCTTCATCAGTTTCTCACAAATGGTCTTGATACCTGTGAGCTTCTGGTCGACGATTTCGCGATTAAGTTGCTCGAACCTCTCCTCGACTTGTTCCTTGTTGTTCATTTCGCGAGAGTTGGTGTAGTTGTCAGTCACAGCTTTAACTGTCGTCTGAATACTTGCAGCAAGTTCAGCTCGCGCATTTGCCAGCGCCTTCTTTTTAGAAGTCACCTGGTCCTGACTTTCGCCGATCGAATTTGCGCGAAAGTATTTTGTTGTAGTGAAAAAATCAGCTCCTGAACAAGGCACGGATACTTCAGTCTCTCCTTTGGGGGCTTTTTCCTTGCTTTTACAGCCTATCATAAAGGCACCGCCTACGAGAACCAGGACAAGGGTAGAATAGGTCATTCGTTTCATACTTAATAAAAATTTAGTTAAGATATACTTTACAATTTAAATACCAAACTTTGGTACCCAGTTGCGAGTTGTTGCGGTTATTGAAGAACGGTATCCAATAACTCATTCATGCGTTCCTTTTCCAGCGACTCAATAGCTTTATTATAGGCGTCCACGCTTGACTTGTCGTAATCAAGGCCATACCCTTTTACTCTATCGAAGGTAGTAGCATATATTTCCTTTCCTTCTTTAACTGCCGAAACTTTTATTACACTTGTCAGATAAGTGATGTAAATGCTACCGGAAACAGAGCCTTTTTCGCTGTCTGCCTTTACATCGAACCAGAGGTCGGCGTTGCCTTTATCTTCCGTGAATTCAAAACCGTTATTGGCTAACAGATTTCTTAGTTTATTGCTTATTTGATAGTTCGCCTTCGATAGACCCAGGCTCCTTTCCTCTGAGGTCAGGAAAACAATGGGACGTTGCACCTTTAACACAACAAGAGCTTGCGGCACATTGAGGGTCCTAGCAATAAGCGAATATATCGGCGAATTACTCGACCCACTTAGGGCATCGATATCCACCTTGACACCTACGGTCTGTTCGAGGTCTTTTGAACCGATCTTTGTCATGAGGATCTTGGCACAACCAGAATCATCAGTTTTATAAGAAGGGAAAATGTTACCGGCACCTTTCTCGAATCCAGCGTGCAACGGCAGGTTAATAGCAGGCTTATTAAGATCCTTATAGATCAATTTTGCAATTACGGTTTGTGTGCTTTGATTGACACGTCTGTTCAATGATATCTCTGACGGATCGACCCTTACATTAATGCGATCAAGGATACTCTGAATGGAAGCATATATTTCATTTACCAGCAGAAGTTCCTTGTCGTCGATTTTGACGCGTATTGCTTCTCCTAAATATTTTTCAACGCTTCGGAAGGCCTGGAAATAAAAGCTCATTGCCTGAAGGCGCTCACCATTCTTTTCAGCCTGTTTGCCTTTTGTATAGTAATCCGTTGCCAGTACGGTAGCGTTTCGCTTTTGTTCTTCCTTGATCTGTCTATAGCGGGCAATGGACAAACGATAGTATACCCAATAATTAGCGGGGTCGTCCCATGCATCTACCAGCTCAAACTCTTCGATTTCGTCAGCGGCTGTAGTTTGAATGATCTGCTCATACTGTTCCTGCAATTTCCGGTCGACTTCAAACTGGCTTAATACTGACGTACTGGAAACATTAACCTTTATCTGGGAGACAAGGTCGTCAAGGGCACTTTTTTTTGCACTTTGAATGTAGTTGTTAGTACCATCCTTTCCACTGTGACCAATGCCGGTATAATAACCGTCCTGATAGGGTGTGGTTTTAAGCCATGCTGGCTTTAGAGATTCTGGATCAGGGGGCTGTACTTTGGGACTACAAGCACCCAGGATGATCAGAATGGTGAAGAGTCGTTTCACAAAATATCCATTAGCGATTGACGTTAGATACCATAACCCGTGCCAATTATATACCGGTTGCAAATCTACGTGCGAATGCGCGGTAATTAGTGATAATATGGCCATTTTTTTTAAATTTAGATTGAAAACAAGGATGATATGAAAAGGATGGTTTTAGCGCTGTTTGTCGGTGCTGTAGTCACAGCCTGCCAGGAAAATGAAAGCATTTCGATAGATACTACAGGGAATGAACTGACTTATCCGTTGCAGCAGGCATCCGAATACGAAATAAGCGGAACGGTTAGCATCAAAGAAAAATGCGATGGTTCATCAATTGTTACTGTATCCCTGACCGGAACCGAAGGTGACATTGAACATCCAGTTCATCTGCACCTGGGAAATATCAGTGAGCCTGGTGCGGATGTGGTTGCATTGTTAAATCCGGTGCTCGGGTCGACGGGGCGAAGTGAAACCCTGCTAAAGCAACTTTCTGATGAAACATCAATCACGTACCGCCAATTGATCGATCTTAATGCCTGTATCAAAGTTCATTTGGCAGCTTCAGGTCAGGACCGTGATATTGTGCTTGCTGGTGGAAACATTGGTGCAGCAACTTCAGACATCGCTGGCGGAAGGGCAGCTGTGGGTCTCTGTAAAAGTGAGTAAACCATTAAAGTGCCTGACAATAAAAAAAGACCCTCGATAAGGGTCTTTCTTTTTTTATGCACAGGTTACTCATTTAATCACCGCCTTTTGATTGAACTTCATAAGAACTCATCACAGCAGAAAAATACTCTCTGTTCATTCGAGCTATGTTTGTGAGACTGATGGCTTTTGGACATTCAGCTTCACATGCACCAGTGTTAGTACAAGCGCCAAACCCTTCTGCGTCCATTTGCGCCACCATCCTCTCAGCACGTTCTTTTCTTTCAGGTTTTCCTTGTGGTAGTAGTGCCAGTTGGGAAATCTTAGCACTAACAAACAGCATCGCCGAAGCATTCTTGCAGGCTGCTACACAAGCACCGCAGCCGATACATGCTGCTGAGTCAAAAGCTTCATCGGCGATCTTTTTCGATATAGGAATTTCATTCGCATCAGGCACGCCACCAGTGTTAACTGAAACGTAACCTCCTGCCTGCTGTATTCGCTCAAATGCCATACGAT
>DATHIE010000220.1:0-4087 GCA_035316905.1 Chryseolinea sp.
ACATGCCGATAAATAAGGCGACGGTAAGCAGAAGCAGGAATTCGACGTAGGTGAAGGTATAGGAGAAGAGGGAGATCAAAGAAGCAGTTAGGAGTTAGAATTTAGGAGTTAGAATTTAGAAGTTACGTCAGTGGTGGTGGATACCTAGCTACCCAGGTACCTAGGTAGCTAGGTACCTGGGAGGTGTGGGCTATTTACCGTCGAGGGTTTTGATGGTCTTCCACATTTCGTCGGCGACGAGTTGATTACCTTTTTCATTCAAGTGAACCCGGTCAGTGGTTAAGATGCCGGCTTCCTTATTATCCGTATTGTATTGTTTGTTGTAGTCCAGGAAGGCCTTGCGCAGGTCGACAAGCGGAACTCCGTTCTTCTTTGCGATGCCGCGGATGATGGTGCTATAGTTGTTCAGGTCGCCATCGAGCTCATTACTGAAGTCAGTTCGCTCCCCTATCGCTGCGGGTGTACAAAGAATGAGTTTGATATTCTGTGCCTGCATCTTTTTAATAAGTGCATTGTAGAACTTTTCAAATTTATCGGGATCGGTACCTGTGCCATAAGTGCGCTTATGCCACACATCATTTACGCCGACGTATATAATCACTATATCCGGTTGCTTACTTAACACATCTTCTTCCATTCGGAGGTAAAGATCGTAAACCTTGTTGCCGCCGATGCCCGCACCAATAAAGTCGTATTGCGTGGCAAGGTTTTCTTTAGTTGCAAGCTCACCTATCTTCACAATATATCCGCCCGGATTCACACCGGCTTGTGTAATCGAATCTCCGAAAAAGATAATTTTCTTCTTTTGAATCATAGTAAAAGAGACAAGTCCAATCAATAATAATCCAAGGGTAAATCCAGCAAAGACTTTCATAGGTGTATATTAAGCCGTGTAATATAATAAAGTCTTTGCAATGATAAGTTGTCTCCGGGGATCGAAGCAAGGATTTTCGCGACGCTTGTATAAGGATATATATTATCGATCCAGCCTAACTAATAACAGCGTCATCTCAACTTTGGAAAGGCGCGCCCTCTTTAGTAATGTCTTCCAGAGCGATTACCTTCTTATCACCGACCTACGCAAAAGGAATGGGTTTGCGAACGAAATTAATGCCGGCGGACCTGGGCGCGAAGGATCTACTGGAAGGATCAGTGAAACGTCAACCTTGCTGCTCTTGTTCTTAGAGATCCTTCTCGTGAACGATTGTAGGTATCTATACAATTCACAAAACCCATTCCATTAGCCCAGCGGTTTGATCGCAAAGCAAGCGCTCTGGAGGACACCACTAAAGGAAAGTGAAAGGAAACATCGCCATTCAGAATTTGCCAAACTTCAGTGTGGCATTGTAAGAGATGTCACTCAACTTGTTATCTCCAAGACCACGCGCGTTACTGTTGAACGCAGCACGATAGGAAATTCCGGGACTGAAGCGCATCCATTTGAATAGATTTATTTCAAGCTGCACTCCAGGCTCGGCCACAAAGAACCAATCCTCATCGCGACTTCCTTCCCAGTCATCGTGATCGTCGTGCCATTCCTCCCGTTCATATTGAAAAGTAAACCCTGCACCAGTAAAGAGATTAAAAGCCACATGCACAGCCCTGTTGGACGCAACAACATATTCAGTCATCATTCCCACCTGTCCGTACATATAGCTGAGATTATCAAACGCATCTTCCCGATATTCAAGGGGAACTTTCAAGTCATTGGTAAGTCCAGAAGCACTTATACCCAAGAGAAAACTATTGTTTATATACCATCCTCCATATACCCCCACCATATTGGCGTAGTGGCCGTCGATATACGTGAATTTATTAGTCAAAGCGCCGTATCCGCCGCAATTCTGGCCATGAGTCTTGAACAGGCTTTGGACTTCGTTATTATTATTATTGGCCGGATCGTCTTGCGCGGCAAGGCCCGTACTGGCTAGGACAAACACAATTAATAAGATTGATGTTAAATGATTTTTCATGGGTTTTTATGGTTTCCTAATTCCAAGACAACTGGCGGTCCGAATACCCCTATTTCGGTTAGATTTATTTAAAGACATTGTCCACTCAACACGGATTTTGGTCAAAAAGAATAAGTAAATGGTGTAAGTCCGGCCCTTTTTATAAATTTTGATAAAATACCCGCCCATGAAAAAAATACTCTCACTTATATGTCTGCTTGCGCTATTCACGCTGGTAAAAGCTCAGCAGCTTCCGCCAAATTTTCATTTAACCAAGCTGAAAAACGGACTTGAAGTTCTCGTCATTGAAGACAAGACTGTTCCCTTGATTACCATAGAAATTTGCGTCAAGAACGGATCATACACAGAAGAGCCCGATTACAATGGACTGTCGCACTTGTATGAGCACATGTTCTTTAAAGCAAATAAGGATCTTCCATCGCAGGAAGCGTTTCTTAATCGAATTAGCGAGCTGGGTATATCGTACAATGGGTCCACTGGTAACGAACGAGTCAATTATTACTTCACCTTAAATAAGAAATTTCTCACGGAAGGACTCAGTTTCATGAATTCTGCCATCCGGTATCCGTTGTTTGATGAAACGGAGATGAAAAAAGAAAACCCTGTCGTTGATGGCGAGTTTCAGCGTGCAGAATCAAATCCAACGTTTTGGCTGTACGAGGACTTACAAAAGAAATTGTGGGGTGATCTGTACAGCAGAAAAAATGGCATCGGTGACCATAACATTATCCTCACCGCTACGACACAGAAAATGCGAACCATTCAGCAGAAATACTACTATCCCAATAATTCGATTTTAGTTATCGCAGGAGACGTCAATCACACAGAAGCGGTAAAAAAAGCGACCGAACTATTTGAAAGCTGGGCTCCCTCCGATTTCGATCCATTTGTAAAATATCCGATCCCTGAATTCAAGCCGCTCGAGAAATCAACACTGTTCCTCACAGAAAACGCAAATACCAGGAATCCATTTATAATGATGGGACTCCACGGTCCTGATACCCGCAACGACATCAAAGCTACTTATGCAGCGGATGTGTTTTCATTTCTCTTAAAACAAAAGTCCTCCCAGTTCCAGCAGGAATTGATAGACAGCGGGCTTGCATTTGGTGCCGACGTTAGCTATCAGACCTGCAAGTACACTGGGCCAATCGTAATTGTTGCCGTGCCTAATCCTCAAAAGATCAAAGAAGTCATTGAAAAGGTGGAAGAGCATATCAACAAATGGGACAGTGATTCCTATTTTACAGATGAGCAACTTGAGACAGCAAAAACACTTTTGGCAGTCAGCGATGCACAAGGCCGGGAAAAGACATCGGAGTTCGTTCATACCGTCACTTACTGGTGGGCCTCAGCGACGATCGGTTATTATACATCCTATGTCGATAACCTGAAAAAAGTGACCCGCGATGACATCAAGCAATACGTTCAAAAATATATCAAAGGCAAACCAAAGGCGATTGGAGTACTTACAACTCCCGCTAACAAATCTGCCCTTGAAGCCAATCTAAAAACCCTGAAATAGACTTATATGAGAAAGTTCACATACATCCTGATAGTTTTGTTCGCTGTTACCACGACAGGTTACCCATGGCCTCCTGATGATCAGAAGGCACATGAGATTATTGTGAATGGAGTGAAAGTGATATTCAAACCATCTGTTAAGGAGATAATAAGTGTAAGATTGTTCGTCAAAGGCGGAACGGCAAATTATCCAAAGGACCAGGAAGGAGTAGAAAGCATTGCACTTTCTCTCGCCACCGAAGGCGGAACAAAGAGCCAAACAAAGACGGAGTTTGCAAGTGCTCTCGAAAAGATAGGCACATCTATTTCAGCCAGCAGTTCACTGGACTTCAGCGAAGTTAGCATGACCTGCGTTAAGTCGTTTTGGGATCCTTCATGGAAACTTTTTGCAGAGGCAATTACCAGCCCCCGTTTTGATGAAAAGGAGTTCTCTATTATTAAAGAGCGTGCCATCGCTTCAGCACAGGAATCCGAAGCCGATCCCGACGAATACTTAAAAAACAAAGCTCTTCAGAATACATTTTCCAATGGCAACTACTCTAAAATCCCGGCGGGTACAGTTCAAAGCCTGGAAAAGCTAACGCTTCAGC
>DATHIE010000221.1:0-3058 GCA_035316905.1 Chryseolinea sp.
TGATGAGGATCCATGGTTAAAGGAGAGGACTATCGACTTTATCCAATTTATCAGTTTTTTCCATCACAAACAATGTAACCAGCTACCTAGGTATCTAGGTAGCTAGGTACCTAGATGCCAAAATTGTCAGCGGCTGGATACAATGCCAAATTAAATTTACCTTTACTATGACACTTCCCTGACATGTATCGAAGCCTGTTTTTCTTTCCATTGTTTCTCGCTGTACTCGTTTTCTCCTGCGAGAAAAAGGAGGTTAGCTCAATCACCTATCCATCCGTTTATCATAAGGCTGGATTAGCGCCTGTAGGAACTTTACGGGTTTTTTCTTCAGCGGGTGAAATCCATCGTAATTCGGTAGTTAGCCGGTTCAGCCGATATGACACTTCATACCTTAAACATTACGCCAGGTCCCTTAGAAATGACCCAAACATTATGGACAGTGTCAATTTCTTCGACAGTCAACACGCCGTGCTGGATCATGAAAATAAGAACCTGGATTGCTTACTTACCATCGAAAACGATTTTCTCATTTTGACGGAAACCGATGCTTCAAAGAAGTGCTGCTCCGCTGGTGAGGTATTTACGCGAAGTTTGCCTTATCAGATGGTCAGCATGAAGCCGGACGTTCATGCCGAATTCATACATTCTTCCAGAGGAGGCAATTACAGTTTTGGCTTTACCGGTCGAGGTAAATATGTGCTCAAAGAATCTCATGGAAAGTTGGTTGCTCCATTGATCCTTTATACCCGGCATTCAGAAAAGTTTGAAAGTGGATTTGTGAACAACGTTCTTCAGCGTGACTTTTATTCCAGCCTTGCTGCGGGTGACACGTTATCACTCATGGAATTCCACCTCCATTTTGAAAAGTAAACAACATGGAAATTACGCCTCCAGATTATATGCTTGCATTCGATCGATCGGGTTTTAGAAAGTCTGGAAGATTCGTCTGGATGTTGCTTTGCCTGGCTATTGCTTCCTGCAGGGTCGAAGAGTCTAATGTCTTTTACCAGCCTCCACCTGATCTTTCTCATGAACCCGCAAATGTGGCTTTGCAATGGGCCAATATGACTTTGTATACCATCCGGTTTTCAGCCTTTAATACGCCAACCTATTCGTCGAGGTCATTAGGTTACTTGGGTTTAGCCATGTACGAATCAATTGTTCCGGGCGACTCCGGTCATCGCTCCATGGGCGGTCAATTGCGCGGGCTTATTCTTCCTATGGCTGAAGCTGACGCATCCTATCAATGGATTTTGTCCTTAGATGCCGCGCAGCATACATTGTTAAAACTATTATTTCCGGTACCTGCGAACTCCCACCGGTTTATTCACGAGCGAATTGATTCGTTGTCAAATGCAGTGTATACCGAACACGCTAAAAACATCCATCCCGACATCATAAAACGTTCCGTGGAATTTGGAGAATCCATAGGGATGGCTATTTATAATTGGTCGCTTACCGATGGGGGTGACAAGGGTTATGCGAGAAATTATGACCCCAATTTTGTTTTCCCTAAAGGTCCGTCTTACTGGACGCCACCGTTAAGTGGCCAGACCGTTAGTCCATATCCCTTGCATCCCCACTGGGGCGATAATCGCACGTTTGTAAACGGCAACAAGGATTTACCTATACCTGCCATCATTCCTTTTTCAACCGACCCAACTTCGGACTACTATAAGTTGTATAAGACCGTCTACGAAAAAAACAAAACGCTGAGCCTGGAGGAGAAAGAGACTGCTGCCTGGTGGGGCGATGACCCAGGCGATACATTTTCGCCACCCGGACATTCCTATAACCTGGCAGCCATTGCCATAAAAAGCAGCAATGTGAATATTGTAAAAGCCAGTGAGGTCTTTGCGCGTGTAGGCATGGCCGTTGCCGATGCTTTTATTCACTGCTGGAAGATCAAGTATTCTTACTTCAATGAAAGACCTTCCACCTACGTAAAAAAATATATTGATAGCACGTGGACACAATACTGGCCAGAACCTCCGTTTCCGGCATTTCCATCGGGACACTCTATTCACTCTGCGGCAGCGGCCAGTGTACTAACCGACCTTTTTGGCGAATCATTCCCATTCACTGATCGTTCGCATGAAGACAGGAGAAATGAAGATGAAAGGTTTTTGGATCTGACTTACCCGAGCCGAAACTACAAGGGGTTCTGGGACGCCGCCGACGAAAGCGCCTATAGTCGATTTCTGGGCGGCATTCATACACAACAGGATAACGACGTTGGGCAGCAAGAAGGAAAAAAGGTTGGTGAAAATGTCAATGCACTTCCATGGGCTAAGTAAAAGCCTGAACCTTGATTTACCGGATTAGCAGATTGACATGATTGTTTTTCAATTCAATCTCCTCCTGGTCATCTCTTAATCAGTAAATCACGGTCGATTTTTTGCGGCCCCCTTCGGGCCGGGCTATCCGCCCCGATTTCTATCGGGGCTCCCGATGCACGAAGGGAATGTCTGCAATAACAGCTAATCCTGATCATCTCTTAATCAAGTAATCACGGTCGCTTTTCGCTTCTATCCCTGGCCGAGTTTTGTGCAGCCAATCGGTAACTTTTAAATGCTTGTCAATAAAGTCCCACAAGTATAACCATGGGAATAAATCAACGCCTATTGCCATGTGAGCACAAAACTATGGAGACAAGATTAGTTGAATGGCAAAGAAGAACGAGCTCAGCGCGTCGCCAGCGTGACCAAATAGTATAACACTGAAGGACAAAGCAAACAACCCAACCCCGTATAGAAAGTTGCCGTCATAGCGCCATAGGGCACCAGTTTCGGATCGGTGGCAGCCAGGCCAGCCGTTACACCACTGGTTGTTCCCATCAAGCCCCCGTAGGCCATAGCCGCCTGAGGGTTATTCAGGCCGAGGCTTCCTGCCAGTGCCGGTGTCGCAATAGTGACCAGGATTGATTTAAGAACACCGGCTGCGATACTGATAGCGATGACATGCGACTCTGCGCCAATAGCCGCCCCGGTAATTGGTCCGACAATGAACGTGCAAGCTCCGGCACCAATGGTGGTAATACTTTTAGCGTCGGTGTAAC
>DATHIE010000222.1:0-7029 GCA_035316905.1 Chryseolinea sp.
TATGTATGCTTCTGCGACCGGCATTCCAACGCGTCCTAAACCGATGATTCCAATTGTGGTTGACATGGTTGTAAGATGGGTTCACCTTGTTTATTCAATCTACCTGAATTTTTCTATGTCACCAAATCAGTCAATAGTTAGTCAGTCCATAGTCCATGGTTAATGGTTGGTAGTAGTAGGAAAGTCCATAGTCGATAGTCCACGGTCGATAGTTTGATGGCCCATTAGTTTATAGTCGATTGACCATAATTGACTGGAGAAAAGAAATTGCCTTTGACTTTGCGCCCTTTGCGCGTGTTGCTTTGCGGCCTTTGCGTGGAATGCATTTTGCTCCCCATCTGGAGTAGGAAATAAGGTATAAGGTATAGAGATATCGACTTTCAATCAGCACACCCACTAACCATGGACCATGGAATATCGACCATCGACTATGGACCCAATCGACATACCACTGGTCACAGAATTCTCTTGAACCTATAGATTTGAACTTCATTATATTATCTTTACTAACACTGCTTCATGTAAGCTTCAACGAAATTTTTTATGGTTATAAATCAAAAAAAATGCGTGGCCTGCGGAAATTGTGTAGCGATTTGTCCTATGGGCGCCATCTATGTTGATCCAAATGCAAACCGGGCAAAGATCAACGACGATGCCTGTGTTGAATGCGGCACCTGTTACAGGGGCATGAGCACCGAGAACCTTAATCCTTCAATGGTTCGGGGTATAAGAAAAGTAGCAAAGTTCTTACGTTTCCGATTTGAGCCTGAACCAGATGTCTGTCCTACAGGCTCATTTGAAATGAATGAACTGGAAATGCCGCGGCTCATTCGCCAGATATTCTCTGATCCGGTTGTAGAACACAAGTCAACGGGTATTAAAGGACGCGGAACAGAAGAAGTAAAAACGAATGATGTATCGCGACGGGTGGATGTCGGCGAAGTGGGATACACGATAGAATTCGGCCGGCCCGGAGTTGGCGTGAGATTCTCCGACATACAGGAGATGACGCACACACTTGCAATAGAAGGTGTAACTTTTGAAAGTAATAATCCCATCACACACCTCATGACGGATAAGACAAGGGGTGACCTTCGAGGCGATATCCTGAATGAAAAGATCCTTTCCGCTATCGTAGAGATCAAGACTAACATCGTCCAGGTAGAACGGGTGTTGGAAATTGTGGAAAAGGTGACGGAGAGAATTGATACGGTGACAGCAGTAGGAATATCCACACGTTGTGATGACGGTGAAGACAATTCCCTGAGCCCACTGCTCGATAAGCTTGGTTATTATTATTCAAGAGCGAAGACCAACATGGGACTGGGTCGTATCACTAATAAAATCTCTTTTACAGAAGCAAAAGCTGTAGCACAATGACAAATACATTGCACCGGTACGGCAGTGCCGAAAGTTTCTGTGATGACTACATTATCTTCGCTATTCCTTCCAAAGGAAAGAATGATGAAGATTGCATACCCAAACTCAAACAGTTTCTGCGAATATGTGCAAAGCATAATCCGTGTAACATGGGGAATGGGAATCGTTCAGGCATAGCTCCTCAGAAAGACCTCAGCCCGACCGCACATTGGAATAGAGACGCAACACCGGATTGGGAGACCGTCATCGAAGGCGTTAGCAAACCAGGCACAGTCTCTGCCGTCTTCGCGTCCGAGGAACAGGCAAAGGCATGTCTCGAAGAAGTTATTGCTGGCGACTTTGGAATTTCTGTTAATATGAGTACGTCGGTCGAAAACGCCAGGCATGTTGCAGAATTGTGCGGCATCAAAAGACATAGTGTGGAGTATGCCTTGCGTTTTAATGATCCACACGATCACCTTCCGAACGCCCAGGTGCTGGAGTTATCAACGATGTGCGGTCATGGAATGGTGTCCTTTAATATGGCAAGGAAAATGTTAGATATGGTGAGAGAAGGAAGACGCACGCCAAAACAGGCCGTGACAACGCTAGTGCGCCTCTGCCCATGTGGGGTCTACAATCCGGATCGCGCTTTGCGGTTGCTGAACGATGCTTGTAAAGAGCAGCGATAACGCATAGGCACTCAGTTAATCTATATCAAAATAAAGCCGGGGACTTAACCTGGCATCGCTGTTATTCCTGGAATAGAACAACGCGTTCACTGCTCCTAAAGGTTTTATAACAAGACCCTTTGTCTTTCCTTCGATCAACCGTTGCAGAACCGGTTGGGAAATAGTAAACAGAACCCTACCGTCGTTGTTCCAGGTAACGCTGTCATCAATAATCATCTGAGTGTTGATAACCTGTTCGACAGGTAATGAGCCTTTAAGTTTATCGAAGGTGATAGACTTCTCATCCCATACCGGATCTCCCTGTAATATTTCTGCAACCCGTACCATGCCGAAATCCTTATGAAAATCGGGCGACCGCTGAACAGCAAAAGGCGACAACTCAAGCAAGCCGGAGCGACTTATCTTCTTTCCTTTAAAGTCGCTAAAGTCCCAGCGCATGATGATGATCCGCGTATCACTCACGGATAGCAGATCTTCGTGCTTACCTTTTGTATCTTTTGCTTCCCAGCTATTAAAGTTGCGATCGGCGAAGTTGGTATCAATCGTTGCGTCCTGAACTACGGATACATTATTCTTAAAGGAAGATGGCCGCGCTAAGGGAGGATGATAGGGTAACGGATTGCCGAGATCCTTTGTGGTGGTACTTCGTTTTACAATGTCAACTTTGAAATAGTCAAAGTCTACACGATATTTTTGCAATCCCCAATCCATAAGGGCCAGATGGCTGTTAATCGAATCGCCCATTTGCACTTCGAAGTTGGATGTCGTCATGCTGATGGTGTGCCAATTTGTGGTATCAGGGATGTCAAACTCCATGAGGTGGGAATGGAAGTCCGTTGTGCGCTGATGATTGAAATGTAAATTCACTCGTCGCGGTGCATGACTTACCTTTATCCGTGCCTCCACCCTTAACTCATACTCCGGCTGAACGAGTTTTTTCATATCCAGGCCAGTGATTCTATGGCGCGCCAGTGCCCACCATATGTTTAACTGATCACTCGTACCGTCGACATAGAGGGACCCAATTCCGTTCTTTTGCAAGAAGTCTATTTTGGCCTTTCCATCTCCCGTCATGATTACCCAGCCCTTTGGCTTGCCATCACCATCAAAGTTTTCAATGAACTGCGCAGTGACGGAAAATGTGATAAAAGTAATTGCTACTATGAGCGTTGACGTAACAGGAATCATATAGTTGCATTAAAATGATTGAATCACGTTACTAAAGACCAATGACCTCACACAATCGAAAAAAGGAATTTTGCCTTCTCTAATATAGCAATTGTCATCCGGTTGGTATCCGACATTGTGACAAATGCTGTACTCTGACCAAACAACAAAAAGATTCACACTCTATTTCTTCTTAAAAAATGTGACCGCACTATCAACATCCGCGAAATTGTAAACACTGATTTACTTCTTCTTTAGATATAAAACAGCATCAAGTGAGGAAGGTGGCAAAACATCAAGGTAGTTTCCTCCGCTGAGCGCTCGTGGTATTTTTACAGTACGGTTCATTAAAGGGATAAACCATTCGGCCTCAAAATCTCCCTTGGCGTTACGAAGATCAATTCTACCCTCAACACTTTCAGGAAAATAAACCAGGTATTCATTTCCCTCATTCGCCAGACAATATCGCGTTGACGAAAGTTCGCCTCGAGGGATCATGTCGGCTAAGTTTAACCGCAGTGAAAACGCGCGGGCCTGCCCCATACTTTGGCGAATCAATTCAAACTCAGGAAAATCGCGGTCATCTTTTGTAATTCCCCCTTTGATGTAGATCCATCCCATAGTTTTAGTCTCGTCTTCCTTGCCGGCAAGCGGATCCCATGGATCCATTAAAATAGGATTAGTTCCGCGCAGAAAACACTTCCATACCCATTTATAATTTCCACCATGTCCCCATAAATGATCCGTATCCGGAACCATTACTTTTTTCACATCAACGGCAGGAGGATTGTCCCTAAAAGATGACCTTATGGTTGAATCACGATACGTCCAGGTGATATCTTCCCAGTTGGGTGAAATCCAATCCGCCGGACTATCAAATAGTGCCTGGTTGATATTTTGCTTCGCCTCGCCGAGGTGCGTCATCCCAACGGGATGTTGTTTGGGCATGTGCGCTTCGGTTTCTTTAATGAAACGTATCATGTGATATTGCCAGTCTGTAGCACCGCCTTCATTGATTATCTCGTAGAGCACATTATCCAGATCGTTCACTGTTTCAATCACCTTTTTCACATACGACTCCTCTACCGCCAGCAACTCAGGAGAAATTTTCAGGCTGTGCAAATTTGGTTTATTTACAAAGTCGTTGATGGTTTCGGGAGCTGAAATTCCATTGAT
This sequence comes from Chryseolinea sp., assembly GCA_035316905.1. Classification (GTDB taxonomy): domain Bacteria; phylum Bacteroidota; class Bacteroidia; order Cytophagales; family Cyclobacteriaceae; genus Chryseolinea. The sequence goes on from DATHIE010000222.1 coordinate 4,395, forward strand.
GTTATTTTCAAAGTTATAGGGTAGGAAAGGATATGGATCTCCTACTTTAAGTCCAGATCTGTCAAGACTCCAGCCATTGAACAGCATAACCGACGCATAAATATTCTTCTCTCCTGCTTCAATAATTCGCCGACGAAGCCTTTCAAAATAGTCAGGATTGAATTTGGCGAGATCAAATTTCGGTTTACCATCATTGGCAATTCCCGGGCCTGTTCGGGCAAATGGCAACGGATCAAAATAAATAGTATCCGCCGACCATGATCCCATTTGCGCTTGCTCAAACATCCATAACCTCATGAAGTTGTGTCCATACTTCTGCATCATTTCCAGGTATGCATCGTAGTCGAATAATTTTTCCTCTTTTACGCCAATGTCCTGAAGGTTCTCCCAGGTATGCGATCCTGTAAGATAAATCACCTTACCGCTTTGGTCTGTAAAGTACCGTGGGTTTTTAGGGTGCACTCGTAAAGTACCGTTGATCAACGATTCAGTTGCGGCAGGAATGGGCTCTTCAGATCCTGTTTTTTGTTGTGGTTCGCAGCTTATGCAACCCATTAAAACTAAGATTAACAGTTTTGGAGAGTAGTTAGAGAACTTCATTTGCCCTTCTCACTATAATAATTAATTGAAGATACTTTTTGCTTTGATTAAATTAAAAACAACTTTTAGAAATCGGTCGATAATGCTTCACTAATTCGAGGCACTTTCCAATCTTCTATTAAATACCATGCTCCTGCCGATCCATCTGAATTTCCAATAGCCTCGTACTACTGCCGTGTTTGAACTGGTAAGCTGAATTCTCGCGTCATATGTACGTCCTGAATTTGGATCATAAATTGTGCCGCCACCCCATACATTATTTCCCTCATACGAGAGCTTTTGAAGCAATTTTAATCCGAGCAGTTTCCGGCCTACCAGACGTGGATCAGGATTCTCCGAGTCGACGGTAGTCCGCATGATCATTTCGGTTTTGCATTGGAAATAAGTCATGGTCCCCACGAAATGATTCTCTTCTCTGGAAACCTGTACTAACAGATTCTTCTCTTCGGATTCCCAAACCCCAATCAATCGCTCCGCTGGCGAGATCACTTTAAATCCTGTCGTCCCTAAACACAAGAATAATGTTATTCCCATGCCAAGTGATTTTAGAATGTGTTGATGTTTCATTTTGTTCGCGAATAATGTTGTAATTCTTACCGGCAACTCCTTTTTTAAATCAACCGCATATCCGGTCAATGAATTCGGTAATGCATTGAGAAATTGAGAATCTGTCTAGACGTCCTGCAATAAAATGTTCTTTGATGATTTTATACAGAATGGAAAATAAATTCTGAAGCTTTAGTGGGAGACGGAAGTTACGGATATTTTATGCAGCGAGCGATGAAAATGGAATATATAATATTCCGCTTCGCCCAACGTACCCCAATAGCTATCAGAGCGTTGTTGGTTGCTTTTCGTATCAGCGAAATATCAATACTGCCAATACGACAATAGTTATACCGATCAAAAAGTTGAGCATACCCAACGGCCTGATCTTCGCAAGCATAGCGGGATTACCTTTTTCCTTCCTCAATAAAATTAATACAGTGGAAACCAAAATTAATAACAGTGCCACTAGACAAAGTTTGGCTATCAGCAGCGGCATGTCGCCAAGCACTTTCCAATATGGTGTGATCAGATAAAACCCTGACAAAAGCAACAAGGCAAGTCCTATTTGTCCCATGCGTCCAAGTATCATAGTCTTGGACATAAAGCTCCCTCGTTCGGCAGGCTCAAGTTTAGAAGCCACTGAACCCAGAAAGAGATTAGCAAATCCAGCTCCCAGGGCCATAGCCAATCCGATAAAATGAAAAACCAGCATTAGTTCACGCATATGATTTCGTTTTTGATTGAATAAATTTAATGTAAGTCTGCGATATGACGAACAGGGTTGACGAAAATGGACATGTGTGGGACAATAAATCCTAAAAAATGTTCCTCGGCTAATCCCGTCATCAGTTTGAAGTTTATATCCTATCTTGAAGTAGCACTGAGGTACCCGAGAAATGATGATCAGCAAAATAAAAACTCAGGTAATTATAGTAGGTGCAGGACCGGCAGGAGCAGCAGCATCTATTTTTCTCTCCAAGGCTCAGATACCGCATTTGATCCTGGAGAAGGAAAAATTTCCACGAGACAAAGTTTGTGGTGACGCCTGTGGTGGTAAGACTGCATTTGTTTTGCGCAAAGCAGATCCTGATTGGATGCATGAAATATTTCAGCACAGTACCCAGTACACGCCAACTCACGGAGCACTATTCTTTTCGCCAGACGGTAAATCCCTGAGCATTCCTTTCAGTCGCAATAATGTTTTACCTGGACAAGCAGCGGGTTTCACTACACCAAGATTAACCTTCGACAATTTCCTTTTTGAAAAGCTTGCTACTCCGTATGCTGCGATACATCAAAATGTATCCCTAAAAACTATCGAGCGTACCTCAGAAGGAATAGTTAAAATAAATTTTATTGAAAACAATGCTGAAGTGGACGTTACAGCTCCGTTGATCATCGGTGCTGATGGAGATAAGAGCCAGGTCCGGAAAGTCTTTTTAAATAGTGACACTTCTTCAAAAGCGTATTGCGTAGCCCTGCGTTC
>DATHIE010000223.1:0-2979 GCA_035316905.1 Chryseolinea sp.
ACGGTGGTTATTCCGGTGATCGGAGATCCGGGAAGTATTAAGATTCCAGCATCTGCGGAGGCAACGAAAGACACAAGAGTAGCGGATGCAACAAAGGTCGCTACTGGTACATATGTGGCATCGGCTAAAGGAGCGCGCATCAAGATCAACGGCATTGCTACCATAAAGGCCAATGCAGCTGAGACACCCGCGCAGTTGGCGACGCGTGCCGGCGTGGATCTTTCTGATTTTCTTAAATGGAATGACATTGATATTAGTGACCGGGTTGAGGCAGATCAATACTACCTGCTTGGAAAGAAACGGGTAAGGGGAAGCGAATCGTATCATAAAGCAGCTGCAGGGGACAACCTTTGGAAGGTCAGCCAGGAGTATGGAGTACAACTGAAGAAACTCAAGAAGTACAATCGTATGCCTGATGCAGGGCAGCTCGTCCCCGGAACAACGATCTGGCTTACTTCGGTCAAGCTGAAAGACTCCGAAAAGGTTGCGAGTTCTGTGAGTTCGGCAGAGATAGTGCAGGTTGATAATTCACAAAGTTTTGCGTGGTCCGCGAGCCCGGGAACCTCTGAGGAGGTGCAGGCTCAGGCCACCGTTTCCCTGAAACCAATCGTTGTAGCAACATCTGTTGTTGAAACACAGCAGGAACTGACCCCTAAAGCGACAGATTCATTGGAAACCATACAAGCCAAAAACACGATCGTCGACACAGCCCAGGCTGCTTCGATTAAGGTGATACCACCCGCCCTTCTTAAAGAGGAGCACGTTGTTGAGACTGGGGAAACATTATATGGGATAGCCAAGATTTATAGCCTTGAGGTTATGGATTTGGTAGGGTGGAACAATCTAAATCTCCAGGACGGCATTAGACCCGGTCAGGTGATAAAACTAAAGGAGAATCAACCGGTAGAGACCGATCGTGAGGTATCTCAAAAAAATATCGAAATTGTACACGTAGTTAAGTCCACTGATACACTTTACAGCGTTGCGCGGAAGTACAACGTGACAATACAGGAACTCATGGAGTGGAATAATAAGAAGGATTTTACACTTGCCGTTGGCGAGAAGTTGACCATTAAAAGTAAGTAAAGTGTAGTTTTTGGCGTTTTCGGGCGAATTTATTACCTGCCTTTGTGAAATTAAGCCAATACGGTATCAGATATCCCCGCAAAAAGATATTTTTGTGGTTACTGTGACTAAGAGAGTCGCTCGATTTATAGATTATTGATGCAAACTGAAACGAAAGCAATTGACCTGGTAATGCTTGTTGATGATAATGACACTGATAACTTTATCAGCAAGCGTATCATTGAAATTACAAAGTTCGCCAAACGAGTAGAGGTGAAGGGTTCCGGTAAGGCGGCTTTGGATTATCTCCGTGAGAATCAAAACAATCCCGAAAACCTCCCAAGTCTTATTTTCCTCGATATAAATATGCCCATCGTTGATGGCTTTGTATTTCTCTATGAGTTTGAAAAATTCAATGAGGTTGTACGAAATAAATGTAAGGTCATCATCTTATCAAGTTCTGATAACAAGCGCGATATCGATAAGATTGTAAATAACAATCACGTGATCAAGTTCATAACCAAACCACTTACAGAAGTGGCATTGGACGAGATCAAGCTCAACAATATTTGATTTCCTTGGTCGGATTTTTGACGTATTTTCAGTCAAAAATCTGAACAAGAATATGAAAAGACTCTTCGCACCGCTCGCTCTGAGCCTGCTCTATCTGTGTCTCCCTCACGCAGGCCAAGCTCAGTTTATTAAGCCCGATACATTATCACACTGGAAGAAAAAACTGGTATTCAATATTAACGTCAATCAGGCTGCATTTTCCTCCAATTGGAAGGCCGGTGGTATAAACTCCATCGGACTAAATAGCCTTTTCAACTATCAATTCAATTATTCGAAGGACCGAATTTCATGGGATAATACGATCAACATGATCTATGGCTTTGTGAATAACAGCGGACAAGGTTATCGCAAAACGGTGGACCGTATTTTTCTGGATACCAAGTATGGGTATAAGTTGAACGACAATTGGGGATTATACACCTCATTGAATTTCCTTTCTCAGTTTGCTGAAGGTTTCAAGTATGAGACGGACGCCAACGGAGTCGAACAGGAAATCCTCATCTCCGATTTTTTGGCGCCGGCGTATGTCACTTCATCCTGGGGTGTTGAATATCATCCTGTCGAATATTTCTTTGTCCGATTGTCTCCCTTCTCACCAAGGGTAACTATTGTTAAAGATCCGGAAAGATTTATTCCGGCGGTAGACCCTGAAAAACCGTATGGTGTTACTCCCCCGGATGAAACCCGATATGAATGGCTGGCCTTCCAGATGTTGGCTGAGTTCGACAAGGACATCGCGACAAACTTTAACCTGAAGTGGCGGTATGTGATGTTTGCGAACTATGAGACCCTCGAGTTGAAAACAATCGATCACAGGCTGGAAGTGATGATGAACGCAAAGGTTAATAAGTTTATTACCGTGGGTCTGGGTGGGATCTTGCTTTATGATTATGACCAGGATACCGGAGCCCAGCTAAGCCAGGTGTTTAATCTGGGATTTGCATTCTCCTACCAGAACTACGAAGAACCAAAAAAATAGCTCGTAATTAAAAGATTTATAAGGCCAGCCCGACCGACTTGGCGATTTTAGTTTACTGCGCGATTAGAAATTGTAAGGAGTAAAATCAACTGGAGTCGTTCGGGCGGGCCTGCCCGGAGAATTGGTGCGGCCCTGAAAGATGCGGGCCTTTTCTTTTTCGGATCGGCTTAATTATAAATTGCATAAAAATCCCGAGGCCATGTCGAAAGAAAAGTTCGTTGAATCTATCAATAAGTCCTATACTACCGCACTGCCTACCATTTATCTCGGCGCCGGTGTTTACAACGGAGAGATAATTGCCGACGCAAAAGTCAACCTTCCATTGCGCATGATGAACCGGCACGGGCTTATTACGGGAGCTA
>DATHIE010000224.1:0-8209 GCA_035316905.1 Chryseolinea sp.
TGGGTTATGCCTGTAGCGTGTAATCTCTCCTGTTTTCGGCTCTAAACAATTCAATCCGCCGTACTCTGTGCCCACCCAGATCATTCCCTGATGATCTTCGAGTATTGCAGAGATCAAATCATTGCTGATGCTGGTTGGATCTGAAGGGTCATGACGGAAGTGAGTGAAGATTCCGGTCTCCGGGTCCAGACGGTCGAGACCGCCTCCATTTGTACCCACCCAAATAATACCTTTGCTGTCCGCTAGAATGGATTGAATCCGATTAAACCCTAATGAAGAGCTATCCAAGGGATCATTAAAATAAGATTTGTAGCTATATCCATCATACCGATGAAGACCAATTGCTCCAAACCACATATAACCTTTGGGGTCCTGTGTACCGTGGATAATATCTGTTGCCCATGATCCTCCCGGTGCAGGAACTAAAGTAAAGCCCGACTGTGAAAAGGAGTGAGATCCAAGCAGATTCAAGAGAACAAAAAAAAGCAACTCTAAAACAGGAAGTACCTTCATAAAATTGTTCTTATTCAGTCAGCATCCCATCGGCAACTGATCGCTAGTAAAATTTACCCTATTTTATTTGTAACGCAACAATCGCTAAGCGCGCGAGTAACGGATTGTTTTTGCTTCTGTAAGAAGTCCACGAGTCGACATGTAGTCTCGATTCTCCCCGGATCCTATGACAGCAGGATTTTTTTAGAAAAAGAGAATTCATCCCGTCAAAATCCAATTGGCTTTTTTGCTGCCGTAATCACTATATTTGCACCCGGCTTATGCAGAAAAAACTTATTCTCGATTCCGACCTTCTCGACCTCACCATCAGCCGCCTTTGCCAGCAATTAATTGAGAATCACAACGATTTTGCCAATTCCGTCATATTGGGGATGCAGCCCCGCGGGATCTTTCTCGCCGAAATCATCCACGGCAAATTGACAAAAGACACCAAGAAAGATATACCACTCGGATACCTGGACTCCACATTCCACCGCGATGATTTCCGGCGGAGGGAAACACCAGCGATCGCAAACGAAACGAAGGTTCCGTTTATCATTGAAGGTAAGAAAGTTGTTTTGGTAGATGATGTGCTATTCACAGGAAGGTCAATCAGGGCCGCTATGGATGCCATGATAACTTTTGGCCGGCCAGCGACTGTCGAACTTCTTGTACTTATCGATCGAAGGAGAAACCGCGAGCTGCCCATTGCTGCTGATTATGTGGGGAAAGCAGTGAACACGCTGGCTTCTCAGCGCGTATTAGTGGAGCTGGAAGCACAAGGTCATAAACAAAACAAAATCTGGTTGGTCAATAAGGATTAGTCTATGTCTAAACTCAGTCAAAAACACCTTCTTGGTATCAAAGACATCACACGTGAAGACATAGAACTTATTTTCGATACCGCAGACAATTTCAAAGAAGTCATTAACCGTCCCATAAAAAAGGTTCCGTCGCTAAGGGATGTGACCATAGCGAATGTTTTCTTTGAAAATTCAACACGTACACGTCTTTCCTTTGAGCTTGCGCAAAAAAGATTATCGGCGGACGTGATCAACTTTTCTGCATCCAACAGTTCCGTAAAGAAGGGTGAGACATTGCTTGACACGGTCAACAATATTCTTGCGATGAAGGTGGACATGATCGTAATGCGTCATGCAAGTCCGGGTGCACCACACTTCCTTGCGAAACACATCAAGGCCAACATAATCAACGCCGGCGACGGAACGCACGAACACCCAACGCAAGCGTTGCTCGATGCATTTTCGATTCGCGAAAAGTTTGGCTCAGTGGCCGGAAAAAAGATCGCGATTATTGGAGATATCCTCCATTCCCGTGTAGCACTCTCGAATATTTTTGCCCTGCAAAAGCTCGGGGCCAAGATCATGGTCTGCGGACCACCGACCTTGCTTCCAAAATTCATATCGCATCTCGGGGTTGAGGTAGAGTTCGATGTTAAGAAAGCATTGCAATGGTGTGATGTAGCAAACGTCCTGCGTATCCAGCTTGAACGTCAGCAGATAAAATACTTTCCTTCCCTGCGTGAGTATTCACTCTATTACGGGATCAATAAAAAATTACTCGACAGCCTTAAGAAGCAGATCGTGATAATGCATCCCGGCCCTATTAACCGCGGGGTCGAACTCAGCAGTGACGCGGCCGATTCACAGCACTCAATTATTCTGGACCAGGTAGAAAATGGCGTGGCCATCAGAATGGCCGTGCTCTACCTTTTGGCTGGAACAAAATAAGTCCCACAGGATTGCCTCCACCCTTCCTTTGTCGGGTTCTATTCGGGCATATTTTTCGTAATTTCGACCAGAGAAAACAGACAAGTTCATGATCTATAATTCAATAGTGGATACCATTGGGAACACACCCATCGTGCGGCTGAACAACATGACGCGTGGTATTCCGGGAACGATCCTCGCTAAAGTAGAATACTTCAATCCAGGCAACTCTACCAAGGACCGAATGGCCCTGAAGATGATCCTGGACGCGGAGAAGGCGGGCACCCTGAAGCCGGGAGGAACGATCATCGAAGGAACTTCCGGAAATACCGGGATGGGACTTGCGTTGACGGCGATAGCAAGAGGATACCGCTGCATTTTTACAATGGCCGACAAACAATCACAGGAAAAAATAAACATTCTAAAGGCCGTCGGCGCCGAGGTTATTGTGTGTCCTACCAACGTTGCGCCTGACGATCCCCGCTCGTATTATTCTGTGGCGAGGAAGCTAAATAAAGAGATCCCAAATTCCATTTACCCCAACCAGTACGACAATCTTTCAAACACGGCCGCTCACTATGAATCGACCGGACCTGAGATCTGGAAGCAAACAGAAGGAAAGATCACCCATTACGTAGCCACTGTAGGCACGGGAGGATCAATGTGCGGCACAGCAAAATACCTCAAGGAACAAAATCCGAAGCTCGTGACAGTAGGCATTGACACTTATGGATCTGTTTTCAAAAAGTATAAGGAGACGGGAATATTTGACGAAAACGAAATCTACCCCTATCTGACTGAAGGATTCGGCGAAGACATACTTCCCAAGAATGTGAACTTCGATGTTATAGATCATTTCATAAAGGTTACGGACAAGGATGGAGCAATTGGTGCGCGACGTCTCTCGAAGGAGGAAGGTTTGTTTGTTGGATGGTCCAGTGGTTCCGCAATACACGGAGCGTTGGAATATGCCACTGAGTTCCTGAAAAAGGATGATGTTATGGTGATACTGCTACCTGACCATGGCACGCGTTATCTTGCTAAGGTGTACAATGATCAATGGATGAAGGATCATGGTTTTTTGGAAACAAGATCGTTCGGTTCCGCTCGCGAAATTATTTCGACAAGAAATGGTAAGAACAGTTTATATACAGTCAATAAGTCTGCACGTGTCAGTGAAGCAATTCTGGTAATGAATCGTGAAGGTATAGATCAGATCCCGGTAACTGAGAATGAGAATTTTGTGGGCAGCGTAAGCTCATCCAGTTTGCTTGAGAAGATTATTCAGGATCCACAGCTTCAAAACAAACAAGTGGGAGACATCATGGATAAGCCGATGCTCTTCGTCGCTCCGGACAGTACGTTGGATGTTCTTTCGTCCTTATTAAACAAGGATAACAAAGCGGTGTTGGTCAGAGATTCACAAGAACAAGTTCATATCATAACACAGCACGATGTTTTGAAGGCGATGACCAGCTAGGCAGCGACTGCATCTAACTTTTAACGTGTCTTTATTGAGGTACGTACTAATCATACTGCATTTCTGTATTGCCGGGTTGTGCTACGCGCAGTCGACGCTTCCGGATAGTATTCAACAGCGTTATGCGGGCGTCAAAGTCGATAGCATTTACATCACCCGATTGAACAGCCTGTCCACTGACTACCTCAAAACCAATCCAGCCCTTTCACGCCGAATTGCTTCCTATGTTATCGAAGTAACGCCGAAAATCAAGTTCACAAGAGGTTATGCGCGTGGACTAACAGTTATGGGTAATTCATATTGGTATGAAGGTATTTATGAATTTGCGCAAAACTATTATTTACTGGCAGCAAGACAGTATAAAAACATCAACGATAGTGTTGGTCTTTCACAAGTGTATAATAACATTGGAGAAGTCAACAAAAGATTGGGCGAAACTGATAAGGCTCTTGAATATCTTGTTCGGTCGTTGCAGCTAAAGAAAAACGATTCAACACGTGATATCACGCTCTACAACATCGGAGAACTTTACATCACAACGAAGGAGTTTGTTAAGGCAACGGAATACATCAAGCAATCGCTTGCTATTGCCAAATCCGCGGGCAATGAAAGAGTGATCGCTTATGACTATTGGAGTCTGGCCCGGATAAAAATGGCGGAAGGATTTGAGTCCGAAGCGTTCAGTTATTTCAGCCAGGCGGAGGATTTATGGAAGAAGCTGGGAGAAATGCGTTCTTTGGTCCAGACCTATCAGGATATGGCAACTGCATACCGAAGGAAAGGGCAGCTTGATCAGGCCTTGGAATATCTCAACAAAGCTTCGGAACTTGAAACAAAAGTCCAGGTACCCGACTTGAGGATCACCACGTATCTTGAATATTTTAAGATCGATTCTATCCGAGGTAATTACAAGCGTGCGGTATATTACTTGTCTCGTCACAACACGTTGAAGGATAGCGTTTATAACTTGTTAAAAGCGGAACAAATCGCGCGCGTTCAGGCGATCTATGAAACAGATGTACATGAGCGCGAAAACGAAGATCTGCGGATAGAGAAGGAATTAAAAGAAGCCCAGTTAAACTTTAAAAATATTCTCATAGCTGCGGTTTCATCGGGATTAATTCTAGCGGGAACGCTTGTCTGGTTCTTGATACGCCAGCGAAGGAAGATCCTGGTGGCAAATAAAGATCTGAAGAGCAAGAATGAAGAGATCCACAATCAGAAGAACGCCATCGAAAGTCAGAAAGCTGCATTACAGCGGTTGAATGAAAAATTACAGGAACTGAATAAGTCACTTGAAACGCGGATAGAAGAACGCTCGAAGCAACTGTTGTTGCAAAATCAAAAACTTTCTGATTACGTTTTCATTAATGCACACAAGCTTCGTGGCCCGGTCGCCAGCATTCTCGGTTTGATTAACCTCATTCAGGAGGTCGATCCGCGGGAACAAGCGAAAATGATCGAACACCTAAAGACTTGTGCTGATCAGTTGGATAGTATTATACGAGAGATCAGCAAGGACCTGGAAACTGCAGTTTTCAGGCATGACTGAGTCAATGAACAATGAGCAATGATGAATGAATGAAATGATTGATCAATCCTGAAGGATCTCTATTTCAACACGTACATTTTCCTGTGCGCGCTGACTCATCTTGTCATGGATCGGCTTTTTACCACCCCATGCTTTGATCTCCATCCGCTTAACGTCTATGCCGTTGCTTACGAGGTAATCACGTATTATTTGCGCCCGCTGTTCAGAAAGTTCCTTTGCAGAACCAAACCCTTCGTTTGTGTCCGTCAATGAAAAGAAATTCTGTGTATCGTTATTCATTGAAATGATCTTGCCAGCGGCATTACCGTTAGTATGACCGTGAATTGTGATCTTGTATTTCTGATTCTCATTCAGCATATCCAGCAAGCTGTTTACCTCATAGCGGGATTCAGGCCTCATCACAGCAGCATCCTTAAAGAAATACACATTATACATCACAGCTATATCTCCTTTCTTAAGCCTCTCCAGGTCGAACGGCACTACCACAGATCCGGTCGCATCCCTAATTATATCCGTTCCTACTTCAGGATCATTGTAATTTATCTCGCGTTGAACTTTGCGATACCCAAACACGTCACATACCAGGGTCATCTTACCTGACTTATTCTGTGGTGAAGCTACCTTCACAGCTAAATTACCTTTATAGGTTCCCATCTTCCTGCTGCGGTCAACATCAATAACATCGACATCGCCTCGTACTCTTTTAAGATCGGTGGCCCTGGAAATTTTGAACAGGAATTTTGTTCCTTCTTTAGAATCATCCGGAGCAGCAGATGTTTCAATCGGCACTTCAGAGTTTTCTGCCATCGCTGCTGTTGAATCTTCCGTCTTCGGCGCTTCGGTAGCAACGGATTCAGTCGCGGTACTTTCCGGCGTTATTGCGGTCGAAGCCACTTCAGTTTTGACTTCCTCAGTCTTGGGCTCTTCCGTTGGAGTTATAACGATTGGCTCCGGACCGGTCCCGTCAAAAGATCCCCGGTACACCCAGGTATCTGTGAATTCAGACTCAGTACGAAGTCTCCTTGCTTCCTGCACAGCAAGCGCGAGGTCATCGGTGTTCAGTACATAGACGTAATAAAGGTTTCTTCGGACGTTCATTTCGAACTTAGCATTCAGCTTGAGATCTTTCTGAGCGTGGTCTGTAAACCTTATAGCATTGGTTTGTTTCGAAAAAGCTCCTATGACAACATAGTTGGGCACCGCGTCCAACTGGGTTTGCTCAAGACGTGCAACGGCGGTAGGCTGAAAAGAAAAAGTGAATATCACTAAGCCTACCAGTGCAAAAAAATTAGAGGTCTTCATAACACTGGGTTTATTGTGAAGCGCAAAAAGTGTTACGAAGATAATAAAAAAGAATCAACATTAAGCAATTAGCCTTCTACTGGCCAGGCATTTACAGCCTGGAGAGGACTTCGAAGTGTTCCTCAAGGGTATTTCCGTCTTCGTCAACCATGATCAGGACATGGCGACCTTCATCCGGATTGATGTCTAAATGGTGGTTCTTTTTAGTGCTGCCGAGGTAAGTGCCATCGAGGTGCCAGTGTACCGTTACGTTTGGATTTCTGTGCACCAGTTCGCAGACTGCCCTTCCGGATTTGCCATCAAGTTCCCGGGGGATGAAGATTCGGGAACCTGGTTTTGGGTATACCAAATCCATCGAAAGAAGGGGAGAACTCACATCGCAATCTTTTCTATAGGGTGGCAAAGGCCGATAGGTTTGATTTTTGGTTCTGAAGAAATGCTCCTGAGTTGGTGGAAGGACGAACCAGCTGGTATTTGCAACCTTATCTATCTCCTGGCATTCGCTATGAACGCGATACTTTCGATCGGCCGTCGTATGAATGATTTTATGATAGGAACAGGGAAAACTTTCCATTCCTCGTCTCGACACCCACACCGTGTCCACTTGATCGCATATGCTAGTATTCCTTTGTCCACTTAAAGAACAGACAGTGATCTGTTCCATCTCCATTCGCGGCATTTGAAACCACGCCCCTCCTTCAAGCTGCGAAAAAATATCAAACATTAGCGGGGCAGCAGCATCAGTTCCGGTAAGGCCGGGCCGGCCCTCCCCTGAAGCATTCCCCACCCAAACAGCCACCACATAGGAAGGTGTAACTCCTACTGCCCATCCATCACGAAAACCAAAGCTGGTACCCGTTTTCCATGCAATCTTTTTAGCACCATCAAAATGTTTCCAACCAGACTCTTCTCCTGGCCTGTAGACCTCAGTTAAAACATTTAGAGTTTGATATATGGCGGATGCACTTAACCAAGAGGTATTTTCAAGCTCTGGAGTTGCGTCCGTACCTTTTGAGGTAGCTTGATCAACAATGTACTTCAATGCATGTAAGTCATTGCGATCATAGCGGTTCTTTCCCGGGTGTTCGAAGTAGTTCAGTGAAGTCCTTCCCATAGAAGCATACATACCAGCGATGTCCCACAACGTTCCTTCGGCACCTCCCAGTATTAACGACAATCCATAGTGGTCCGGTGGAAACACCAGTGAGGTCATTCCCATTCCTTTCAGGAGAGAATGAAATTTTTCATAACGATAGTTTCGCAACATATGGACAGCAGGGACATTTAACGATCTGATCAATGCCTTATCTGCACTTACAGCACCGTCATAATCTTTCGAGAAGTTCTTCGGCGAAAATCCATTGATGATCGTAGGAATGTCCGGGACCAATGTCTTGGGTAAAATCTTACCCTCATCAAGCATAGCTGCGTACAAGAACGGCTTGAGAATACTTCCCGTGCTTCGTGGTGCAGTAATAATGTCAACATCGTTTCCGTGAGACTCATCTTTATCACGGTCTGTATTACCCACGTAGGTCAGAACTTCTCCAGTGCGAACGTCCGCCACCAAAGCCGCGGCGTTGAAGATCCTGTTGCCTTTCAGTCGGTGCTGATGATCGTTGACGATCTGTTCAACACGTATCTGCAATGCCG
>DATHIE010000225.1:0-2515 GCA_035316905.1 Chryseolinea sp.
ACAGTGTCGGTATTATCTCTTGTCTCACTACACGCGACGATCAAACTCAAAAATGTGGCAACGGTAACTAGAATCCCGACATGTCGTGTCATAGAATAAGGCGTTTGTTTATTGCAATTCTGTTAACACTAGGTCTTTGTAATAAATTTCTGCCTTCCCTCCGCCATGGATCTGAAGTCCGATCAATCCTGACTGCGGCAGCGATTGGTCTGACTCTGTATAGTCTACGGTTTGTTCACCATTGAGTACTATTTTTATATGACGGTTATCGCACCTGATTTCAAAGTCATTCCAATCGTTCGTTTTTACCAATCGGCCCATTGTTACAGAATCAGGCATCACCAACGTTTTATTGCGTCGCGACTCATCGTAGAGGCTACCCCAATATTTTGGTCCGATGTCAGCTTGATAACCTATCATTTCGTGAGCGGGATCTTGTAGTCGCTGACTTCGGAACTGAACCCCGGCATTCACAAAACCAGAATTAGCAATCAGCTTGAATTTCAGCCGAAGTATAAAATTGGAATAGCTCCGTTTAGTACATAAAAAATTATTATGGGGCACCGTTTCTTTTAACGAGCCGCCGACAATAGCTCCATTCTCGATGCGCCAGGTTTTCACGGTATCGCCTTCCCAACCACGGAAGGACCGTCCATCAAACAGTCGAATAGCTTTCTGTGGATAGATGGTTTTGAAGCTTGTCACTGACAGGAAACAAATACCTGTACAACCGAGGAGAAGCCATGCGCGCTTAATCATTTTATATTTAATTGATAGACAATTTAATTAAAACTCTTAGCTTCATTCTAAAATGTTTTAGACAGGACATCCAAAGAATTAAGACTATCAGCTGGCCGGTCATTAAAAAATAGTGTCAGCATTTATTAACCCGGCAATGGGTAAATTGACCCTGGCGCCTAAACCTAACAGACATGAAAAAGAATAATATGAAAGACTCTGCGTCGCTCTCAAGGCGTGATTTCATTGGAAAATCGGCAGTCGCGGCAGCTGGAATTGCATTTGGATCTCAATACTCCTTTGGAGCTCCCGCCATTTTGAAAAATCTTGGAAAACCAAACTCAAAATTCAGCGGCATACAAATAGGCGTGATCTCATACTCGTTCCGAAGCATGCCATGCAATGCAGAACAGTTGTTGAAATATTGTGTCGACTGTAATATCAGCGCGATTGAACTAATGGGTAACACAGGAGAAGCATTTGCTGGCGCCCCTAATACAACAACTGAACCGAGATCATTCCCTTCCGGACCCAGGCCGCAGCCGACTCCCGAGCAACAAGCCGAGCAGGAAAAGAAAGCGAAAGAGATTGCCGAATGGCGCTCAAAGGTTTCAATGGAAAAATTTGCGCAACTGCGAAAGATGTATAACGATGCTGGTGTATCTATCTATGCCTGGAAGCCTGGCGCGCTTGGCGAAAAGAATACAGATGCAGAAATTGAATATGCTTTGCGTTCAGCCAAAGAGTTAGGCGCAAGTCACGTTACCGTGGAACTACCCTCTAACAGCACTCAAAGCAAACGTCTCGGAGAATTCGCCGATAAGTATAAGATCGGAATTGGATATCACGGCCACCTGCAACAAACAATCACGGCATGGGACGAAGCACTGTCGCAGGCGAAATACAATGGCCTCAACTGTGACATCGGCCACTATGTCGCTGCAGGATTTGACCCTATACCCTTGCTCGAAGCGAAGCACGACCGTATTTACAGTATGCACATAAAGGATCGTAAGTCAAAAGACAACGGTGGCGATAACATGCCATGGGGCACGGGAGATACGCCTATTGTGCCGGTTCTGCAACTGATGAAAAAGAGCAAGTATTCGTTTCCAGCTACAATTGAGCTTGAATATCAGGTACCGGAAGGATCAGATGCTGTAAAAGAAGTTGCAAAGTGTGTTGACTATTGCCGGAAGGCGTTGGAGAAAAATAGTTAGAAGTTAGAAGTTAGAAGTTAGAATTTAGAAGTTAGAAGTTAGAATTTAGAATTAACTAAAAATTTTCTTTGCCATCAGACGTTTAGACAGAACGTTTGGTGGCAAATTTTTGACAGGACCATCAACTTTCGGGCAGATTGCTGTGTTGTATACCTGATTCAAACTGGCTAATTTAGCATTGACTCTCTACCTACCTGATCAAATCTGCCTTCGGTTAACCCCAGGCAGACAAGTCTGATCAAACGCCCAAACTGGAGTCAAGAGTTTTACCAGAGAACTGGATTAAGCGTATTCCGATTCGGAACCAGCGCAATCCCCACAAAGTGTCGAGGAATAAAAAGTGAGTTCGGATTACTTATATGAGTGTCGATATGTCGCAAATAGCAAAGGGAAAAAATATCAACCAGGCTGATAAAAAGCTTGTTGACCTTATGCTTTTCGCACTTGATCATGGAGTCGAAAGCATAAAAATAAAAGGCAAAGGACCGCTCGTTCCCTTTGTTGTAACGGAGGCAAATGGCGAAAAGGCAGTGAACCGTTTTTTTACCGTCAACCTT
>DATHIE010000226.1:0-11963 GCA_035316905.1 Chryseolinea sp.
GTCTTCAACATTCTTGTAAGGCTCCTTGCTTCAAGTCCCATCAGCGGTGCTATCTTCGTTGCTGGCGTCCCATCAGAATGGATGTTGAGCAAGACAAATCCTATTGATGTCGTGATCTCGTGTTTTCCAGCCTGTTGGTTATACATTCGTGAAATTGCATGCCACGCTGATTTTATGTTGTGATCTACAGTTTCTTCCCGGCGCATACGATTTCGATAAGCAACGAAGGTAATAAAATTTGTTATGCATGCATACCATCAAAAGAATTTTTTTAAGTTATACATACAGTGATGATTAGACCTCTTGTCATAAAATCCCCTTGATTTTAACAACATATCACGAAATTGCTGCGATGAGAATTTTTCTACTAGCGCTGTTTGTCCTGCTGCTCAGCGACTCTCTTGTAGCCCAGAAAATTAATGAAACATACCAGATCCATATTCAGCGCGCCTCGTCCGCTATTCAGATAGATGGTGTTGTCGATGAGGAAGCGTGGAGCCAAGCAGAAGCGGCCTCTGATTTTTACATGGTATTGCCCATGGATACAAGCAAGGCCAGAGTTCGTACAGACGTAAAAATGACATACGATGAACACAACCTCTATCTCGTAGCAATCTGTTATCATTTCTTGCCTGGGCCCTATTTCGTCGAGTCATTGCGACGAGATTTTGCATTCGGCAAGAACGACAATTTCCTGTTGTTCATGGATCCGTTTGATGATCAAACTAACGGATTCTCATTTGGCGCAAACGCAGCTGGAGCACAATGGGATGGCATGATGTACGAGGGCGGCAAGGTCGACCTAAGCTGGGATAACAAATGGACATCAGTAGTTAGGAAAGAAGATGATAGATGGGTTTTCGAAGCGTCCATCCCTTTCAAATCGATCCGATACAAGAAGGGAATAAAAAAGTGGGGAATAAACTTTAGCCGTTTGGATTTGAAGTCAACGGAAAAGTCAAGCTGGGCTCCGGTACCTCGGCAGTTTCCAACGGCATCATTAGCATACACTGGCATCTTGGTGTGGGACGAACCTCCGCCGCAGGTTGGCTCTAACATTTCGATCATTCCTTATGTCCTGGGAGGAGTTGGAAAAGATTATGAAAAAGAAACACCCACCACGTATCGCAAAGAGATTGGCGTTGATGCCAAGATCGCTGTTAGTTCTTCATTGAACTTAGATCTTACTATCAATCCGGACTTTTCGCAAGTTGATGTTGATCGACAGGTAACGAACCTTGAACGATTCGAGTTATTCTTTCCGGAGCGTCGCCAGTTCTTTCTCGAAAACGGAGACCTGTTCGCTAACTTCGGCTATCCGACAATCCGTCCGTTCTTTTCCCGCCGTATCGGATTAGGGGTTCCAATTGATTTCGGCGCCAGATTCAGCGGAAAGCTTGATAAAAACTGGCGGATAGGAATTATGGACATTCAGACTGGTAAAGTAGAAGAAGAATCCTTACCGCGTCAGAATTTTGCTGTGATCGCTCTTCAGAGACGTGTGTTTGCTCGCTCCAACGTTGGGCTTATCTTCATCAATAAACAGTCCCTTAACTACGAAGCAAGCGAAGACCCGGCTGTTCCCGTTTATTCGGAATACAACAGAAACGTTGGGTTGGAATACAACCTCGCATCGTCGAACAATCTGTGGACTGGAAAAGCGCTGTTTCTAAAATCATTTAGTCCTGGCAAGGGTGGAAAAGAATTCACACATGCTGCAAACCTTCAATATTCAGATCGCAAACTTCTGATTGGTTGGCAGCATGAATACGTTGGTGAAAATTATAATGCCGAGGTTGGATATGTACCAAGAAAGAAATTCATAAAGCTGAATCCACAAGCGGGCTATCTTTTTTTTCCAAAGGGAAAAACAATTCTTAGCCACGGACCGAAACTAAGCGCGATCTATTACTTTGATGACTCGTTTGATCCAACCGACAACACAAGTATTTTTTCCTATGGAATAACATTCAGGACGCAAAGTGTCCTCACCGGTTGGGTCGCCAATGACTATGTAAAGTTGTTACAGCCATTTGATCCGACGAACTCCGGCAAAGATTCGCTTGCTGCTGGGACAGAACATCATTGGAATGCATTCGGCGTTGACTTTGTATCAAAACCCCAAAGTGTGTTTACTTACCTATTCACATCCCGGTACGGCGGCTATTATGCCGATGGAACGCGATTGAACCTTGGCGGGGAAATAGGTTATAGGTTGCAGCCCTATGTAAGTCTGGCGGTAGCAGTTAATTACAACGACATACAATTGCCCGAACCGTGGGGTAAGAATACGTTTTGGCTGATCGGTCCCAGGCTGGACGTGACCATGACCAATAAATTATTTTTCACTGCGTTCGCTCAATACAATGAGCAGCAGAACAACGTCAATCTCAATACTCGTTTCCAGTGGCGGTACAGGCCCGCGTCCGACCTTTTCATCGTGTATACCGATAATTACCTGCCTGACACCTTTGGGGTCAAGAACCGGTCGCTGGTCATTAAATTCACCTATTGGTGGAACATTTAGTAAGTCTACAAAAATATTCTGGTGGCTTCCATGCAACCTGATCACAGCTCGCGGCGTCTATACATAAGACAATTATGTATTAGACTTCTATGCATTCACCCGAATTATTGAAAGGAACTCTTCAGACCATTGTGCTTAAAGTCCTCCAGGATCACGGCAAAATGTATGGTTATGAGATTACCCAACGCGTTAAAGAACTTTCCGATAATAGAATTTTTTTGACCGAAGGAGCGCTCTATCCAACACTCCATAAGCTTGAAGCTGAGGGCTTGTTAAAAACAGAAACAGTGAACATTGGTAGACGTGTGCGAAAGTATTATTCGCTTACAGCAACTGGAAAGTCGCTGGCTAAAGAACGTGTCCACGATTTTGTGGATTTTATCAAAACAATGGCAGCAGTGCTTCAAGTCCGTATGGCATAAGATGGCTTATCTGAACGACGAACATATTGCCCACATTATAAAAGATTTGAACTATCGCGGAATCGTAGCGGATGCTGTACGCGACGAATTGATCGATCACATCTGTAGCGCCGTCGAGCAGGAGATGAGACACGGAATGAGATTCCTTGATGCGTACCACAAGGTTCTTCATTCCTTCGGACACAATACAGGCTTACGCAAAACACAAAAGGAAATTATAAAAGTCGAAAATAAAACTACCAGACTTATGCTTAAGAATTATATAACCATCGCATTCCGGAACCTGAGCAAACATAGGTTCTATACCCTTATCAACATAAGCGGCCTTTCAATTGGGATTGCAGCTTGTTTAATAATTGTCCTGTACGTAATGAATGAGGTCAGCTATGACAAGCATCACGAAAAGGCATCGCGCATTTACAGGACGAATGGTGAGATCAAGTTTGGTGGCAACCATTGGCGGCTTGCCGTGGGCCCGGCCCCTCTTGCTTCGGCGCTGTTAAGTGAATTTCCAGAAGTTGAAACCGTTGTTCGTTTCAGATCTCAGGGTTCTTTTCTGGTGAAAAGCGAAGGAAGCACAACAAGCATAAAAGAACATAACATTAATCGCACTGACAGCACCTTCTTCAAGGTTTTTAGCGTCCCTGTGTTGGAGGGCGATCCAAACACAGCTTTGGAGGAGCCCAACACTATAGCGATCAGCAGAAAAATGGCGGATAAATATTATCCGGGGGGCAATGCATTGGGAAAAACATTAATACTGGATAATCAAACGGCCGTCAAGATAACAGCTATTTTTCAGGACATGCCGACTACAGGACATTTTCGGTTCGACATGCTATTATCCATGACGGGATATGAGGAAGCTGAATCAACCAATTTTCTCAGCAACAATTTCAATACCTATGTCTTGTTGAAAGAGGGTGCAGATGCAAAAGCATTTGAAGCAAAGCTCCCGAGTCTGGTCGAAAAATACATTGGCCCACAAGCCGCATCAGTACTTGGTGGGGAATTCTCCATGGAAAAATTCAGGGCGGCCGGCAATCTTTTAGAGTATACGCTAATGCCGTTGACGGATATACACCTTCACTCAGATCTCACGGCTGAGTTACAGGCGAACAGTGACATTACGTACGTTTACTTATTCGGTGCCATTGCCTTGTTTATTCTTGCCATCGCCTGTATCAATTTTATGAACCTTTCGACTGCGCGGTCGGCCAATAGAGCAAAAGAAGTTGGCGTGAGAAAAGTAATGGGTTCGTTAAGATCTCACCTCGTCCGACAATTTCTTACAGAGTCAATCTTGCTAAGCGTTTTTTCATTCGCTCTTGCCATCGCTCTGGCTTTTCTTCTTTTGCCA
Source organism: Chryseolinea sp. (assembly GCA_035316905.1). Taxonomy (GTDB): domain Bacteria; phylum Bacteroidota; class Bacteroidia; order Cytophagales; family Cyclobacteriaceae; genus Chryseolinea. The sequence continues at coordinate 4,310 of DATHIE010000226.1, forward strand.
ACATTTAATAGCCTTTCGCAAAAGACGCTAGCGCTTCCTTTTGGAGCCCCGGCTTTTTATGCGATCATACTTCTAGGTGCTTTGATTATCGGAATTTTGGCGGGATTGTATCCGTCGTTCTTTTTGTCGGCCTTCAAGCCAGTTAATGTTTTAAAAGGCAATGTTGCACTGGGTATGAAGAGCGGAGCAATTAGAAGCGGGCTTGTGGTTTTTCAATTTGTCATCTCAATCTTCCTTGTAATTGGAACGTTCACTGTAAACCGTCAATTGAACTATATTCAAAATAAAAAAATCGGTTTTGAAAAGGATCAGGTAATAGTTGTTCAGGATGCATACGCGCTTGGTGGCAACTTGCATGCTTTTAAGTCCGAAGTTATTAGCAACAGTTTCATTGAGAGTGGAACCATATCTGGCTATTTGCCGGTATCCGGGACCTGGAGAAATGATAACACGTTTTGGCCGGAAGGAACTCAGCCTACTGAAGAAAACATGGTTGGTCTTCAGAATTGGACGGTAGACTATGATTACCTGAAGACCCTGGGAATGAAAATAAAATCTGGCCGCTTCTTTTCCGAACAATTTCCATCCGACTCCATGGCAATTGTCATGAATGAAGCGGCCGTGAAACAGTTTAATCTGGAGCCTGATCCGTTAGGCAAGAAGATCTCTACTTTTGCTGGCAATAACCCGGACGGATCCCCGGATCGCAGTTCCGTTGTATCATTGACTGTGATAGGTGTGGTAGAAGATTTTCACTTTGAATCCCTTAAACAAAACATCAGTGCTCTTGCATTCTTCCTTAAGCCAAGCAACGGCAGTGTTGCCTTTAGATTTAAAGCGAGCAGTACGCAAGACGTAATAAACAGCATTGAAAAAACGTGGGCTAAGCTAGCGCCTGGTCAACCTTTTCAATATTCGTTTCTTGACGAGGATTTTGGACGCATGTATTCCGCTGAACAACGTCTGGGAAAAATCTTTGTGATCTTTGCTGGTCTCGCAATCATTATCGCATGCCTTGGACTGTTTGCCTTAACATCATTCACAGCAGAACAGCGCACAAAAGAAATCGGCATTCGAAAAGTCCTCGGTGCCTCCGTCGGAAGTATTGTTTTCCTTTTGTCCAAAGAATTTGGAAAGCTGATCATTGTCGCATTTTTAATAGCTACTCCATTGGCTTGGTATGGTGTAACGTGGTGGCTGAAAAATTATGTGTATAAGGTCGAAGTCGGCGCAATGGTTTACTTATTGGCTGGTGGTTTTTCGTTTGTCGTCGCTTGGGTTACTATGGGGTATCAGTCGATAAGAGCGGCAACATCAAACCCGGTCAATTCGCTAAGGAGCCAGTAATCGCCGGCAAAAAATTAGATGACAGGTTAAAACTGAGGCTGAGCCTGTTGACCAGAAAAGTCTCCACGAAGTTGACGGAATCTTTTTCTTGCTTCTGCCGCGTATACACTTCCGGGAAATTTAGTTAGGAAGTTGCGATATATTTCCATCGCCTTTTCCTTATCTCCCAGTTGACGCTCATATATTTCGCCTTGCAGAAAATAGGCGTCATCGGCAAGTATGTCCTCTCCATATTCGTCGAGTATTCTTTGCAGTAAAGCAACCGAGTTGTCGAATTCTCCACGATGCATTCTTATGTTAGCTTCTAGCCAATAGACGTCGTCAAGGATTGTCTGATTTGATATGGATGTTCCCCCGATTGATACCCCTTGTTTTAGATCTTCTATTTTTTTAAGGGCTTCGTCTGTTTTGTTTTGATAGAGTAACAATTCAATAGCTGCGTAATCTTTTAACGCCGCACCTATTGAGTCAAACGCGATGTTTTCTTTTATCCGCATGCTAAGCGACAGCGCATCATTGGCTATTTCACGTGTTGTTGCTTGCTTTAAAATATCAAGGTGCTCTTGAGCAAGCCTGAAGTCTCCCTTGTAATAAGATAATTTTGCGTTCCTAAGTTTTGCTTCGTAGCCTACCAGATTTTCTTTTTGTGTCTTTTCAACTTGTGAGTACAGTAGTGTTGACTCCCATGGTTCTCCCTTCAGTATGTAAATATCCCCGAGGTCGAGCTTAGCTTTTGATTTCAGATATTGTGATGCTTTGGGATTAGCGATAAGCTTGTTGAGTAATTGAACAGCGGAATCTTTTTGATCAAGGTAGTTAGCATACAGCAGCGCCTGACTTTTTGATGCTTCCAGCGCATTTGCATTGTCCGGGTATTGCTTTATGAAGTTCTTGTAGTCTGTTATAAGCAGTTTGACCGAATCCTTTTTAACCGGGAAACTTCTTTTCACACGTTCCTCTCTTGTCTTTATAACGCCAAGCCTCGCTAGCAGGTAGTTTTGTGAATTCGGATATTCCCGTATGAGGTATCGATAGATTTTTAATGCATTGTCATAGTCCTCATTGTCAAGCGCCACCTTCGCTACTTCCATGCTCTTCTCTCCTTCGCGTTTATATCGCTTGTCATAGGCGCGTGCTTGAATGAAGGATGCATAAAAATTTTTTTGCTGCATTGTGACCCAGATCAACAAGTCGGCATATACTTCGACGTCTGGAAATTGTTGCACCTTTTCATACAATAGCTTCTCGAGGCTCTCCAATTCTTCCGGCTTGGTTAGCAGTGCCTGGAGGACATTCTTGACATATTGAATATTCGCTGAGCTCTGAGTTACATAGGTCAGGTATTCCTGAACCATCTTGTCCTGACTACCCTTAACCCGGTAGAGCATGGCAAGGTCCAGACAGAATAAGTAAGGATTACCAAGGACCTGGCGGCTTTCAGTTAAGGCCATAATTCCATAATCAGGCAATGAGCGTGACATAAAATAATCTGCCATGACTTTTATACGCTGCATATTCCCCTTGTTTTCCCCGATTAGCTCCTTGTAATATTTGTCCGCCTTTGTCAGGTCTCCAGATCTGACGTAAGCTAGACCAAAATCCAGACGATATTGAAGATTTTGAGAATCATGCCTCGAAATCTTTTTTAGAAAATTCTGAGCCTCATCATAAAGGCCGAGATCCAGCAGCACATTAATGTAATTGTTGTAGATGAATGATGTATTCGCCTCGTTCTTCGCAAGGTCACGATAAAGTTCAAGCGCCTTTTTCTTATCGCCTTTTACAAGATATTCGTTGGCTAACTGAATTTGTTCTTGTACCTGAGCGTGTAGAGCAAAAGGTATTGATGTAAGAGTAATCCCCAAGATGAGGAGACTTATTATTCTTATATAATATATATTATTATTAGTATAATTAGTCATGTTGAATTGTGGATTTCTAGTGAGCTAATGTGTTGTGGAATTTATGTATAATTCTTGGACTTCGTAAGGTTTTATGGGTCAAACGGTTAATGGGTTATGCACAGTTAAATTTGGTGTGGATGATTTCGGTGTGGGTGAAGTTGTGAATTGATGGTGTGGATGACTAGGTTTTTATGCACAAGCAGGATTGCGGTGAAGAGTATTAACGTTTGTGGAGGGTGAATAGTGTTAATTTTGTAGAGTTATTAACATGTTGTTAGAATTTTATCAACAATGGGCCAAGCTCCCAGTTGGCTTTTAGATTTATCGGTAGCATTCCTTTCTCGGTTTTGTAGAAGACGATGGTCTCTGGTTCTTGGTTTTTTAGAAAGTTTCCGGGGCTCCAGTGTTGGTTTTGGTCGCGGTCGATGACAAGGCGTAGTTGATACTCTCCTGGTGGGAGATCTTCGAATGTGGCAGCCGGGGTGTTTATTTTTTGCTTGAGAATACTGTTGTCTTTTGCTAAAAGTTGGATGATATAATTTGGTTCGTTTGTTTGGATTTGAACAAGAATGACGCCTGTGGTTTCGAGTGTTGAGGGCTCGATGGTTTGGGTAACTTTGGCGCTGCTGTCACGTTCTATGCTGATGAAAGTGGCAGGTGCAATGTATAGTTCGTTGCGTATTTTTTTGGCAAGGGTACGCAACTCTTTTTCTTTGGCTTCTCGTCGGTCTTGAACAGCGGGACCTGAAGTAATAGCTGGTGGTTTTTGAACGAGTAAGGTTTTGTTGAATGTCTTCTGGACATTTATTGTGTTGTGTACGGTGTCGATGGTTAGGTCAGCGGGTTGGATCGGTATTATGGTTAATGAGTCGATGCGGAAGAAGATACTGTCGTAATTGATATGAAGAATTGGTTTTGTGAATTGTAACGTTCCGGAAAGGGTTCCTTTGTGTGCTGATACCTGGAAGGTTGAGGCGCTTGTTTTGAATGCTTCTGGTCGAAGGACGCGTTGCGAGAATTTCAAAAATAGTGTAGTGTCGATAGCGTTGTCGATACTGTCCATTGCCATTAGGTGTATGGGGATGCTGTCTTTTTCTATGAGAGTGTTATAGATGCGAATGTTAGCGTTGTCTTCTCCGAAGCTGCTATAGAGAGGTTCGCTTTCGGGTGAAGTTATGCGGTACGTTTTCAGATTTTTGGAAGTCTTTATGTTGAAGAAGGTTCCAGATGGTCTCGCAGATGTAAGTTTTAGTGGCCTGGCATCTAGCCGTATGACTGGTATCGCAATGGATTTCATGTTGGTGGTGAGTCGTTTCACGTCGCGCAAAAATCCATAGAGTTCTGATTTGCTATCGACAATGAGATTTTTGTTTTTGTCGTCGAAGGCGTAGATGCGATAGTTCCCGGGCTTGAGATTAGCGATGGTGTAAATTCCTTTTACATTGGTCTTGCTGAAGTATACGGGTTTGTGTTCGAAGATATTGAAGGTGTCTTGTTGGTAGATCGCAACAGTCAGCTCTTTTACTTCCTTCGAGGTGATTGGGTCGAATACCCTGCCGGAAAATGACAAAGAGTCGATATATGAGCCGGTGCTAAATGCGAGTTTTAGTTCGGGCGGTGCGTTTTTTTCGGTGATGTCCTCGATGGCCTCTCTGAAATTAAAGGCGTAGGTTGTGGTGTCTTCGAGCTCGGATTTTAGGTTGATAATTACCCGGTTTTTTTTTGCGGTGATGTCGTATTCTTTTCTTATGTCGGGAGTAATGATGATTTGATCTTTCGGATTGTTTAGGATGACGCTCTCGTTGAAAGCAAGTTCAATTTGTTGAGACTTGAAATTTGTTTGCCCATTTTTTGGGTTGGATTGCAACTTATTTAAGATTGGTGGAATAGTGTCCTTTGGCCCGCCTGTCGGTGAGGTTTGTCTAGCGCAGCCAAGTACGAAGAGTCCGTAGATTAACCAATGCCCGTGTCGTTTCAGATTCATTTCTTAATTACATAAATGTGACTGGAGTACTCGGACGTGGTGTTGCCGGACATATTTGATCGAAGGCCGTTAAGTAGTGATTTAATTAAGGTAAGTGGTCCGGACTTTTTATTCCTATATTTCTCACTTAAGAGGGATACATAGTAAGCGTCTAATTTCATTGGTATCGTACTCACAACGTTTAGGCTATGTGCGTGCATTATTTTTTGCATGTCTTGACGAGTGAAGTGCCAAAGGTGGCGTGGCACATCAAATGCTGCCCAGGTATTTTTGTAATATTTTGCATCCCAAGAGTTGCGATTCGGTACAGCAATAAAAATGGTGCCAGTTTCCTTTAGGCTTTTTGCCAAACTTTCTATCAGTGTATGAAGATTGGGAACGTGTTCTAAGACATGCCATAGTGTGATCACGTCGAAGTGAGTCGGAGGCATTTGGTCAATGCCTGGATATATTGTTTGCTTTGATTTTGTCGCTGCGATTTGTCTTGCTGAAGTTGAAGGTTCTATGCCGGATACATTCCAGCCGATGAGTTTACAGTGTGTGAGGAAGTCGCCCGTTCCGCATCCATAGTCTAGCAGTGAGATGGGATTGGCTGTCACATATTTTTTTATGATGCGGGTTTTCCATTTTATAGTTTGTGTTCTGGCCATGACATAGACGTGATCCATGAACGTTGTTGGCCGTGATGAATGGGAAACATACGCCCGGGACTCATAATAGCTGCCGAGTTTTGAGACTTCCGGGGACGGATTTGTGAAAGTGAATTTACAGTGCGTGCATTGGACGATGTTGAATGTTTCATGTGAAACGGTGTAGTCCGTGCAAGTGAGGTAGGGCGAGAACGTGGTTTCTCCACAGGCGAGGCATTGTGAGAGTTCTGTCATTTCCCCATATAGATAGTAAGAACGGATACATCTGCCGGGGAGACTCCGCTGATCCGTGATGCTTGACCAATAGTCTCGGGCCGTATGCGTTTTAGTTTTTCTCGTGATTCTAATGAGAGCGCTTTAACTCTGTCGTAATCAAAGTCCGCGAGTATTCTGTAATCGTCCAGTGAACCAATTTTTTCCGCTAGTATTTGTTCGCGTTGGATATAGCTATCGTATTTAATAAGTATCTCGGCTTGTTCGAGTACCTCTAATGAATGTTTCTGAAACAGTTCCGCGATCGTGACTGGTGATAATTCGCGAAGGCCATTAATGTTTACCTGCGGTCGTTTGAGAAGTGTTGCCAGTGGAGCTTTTTCGACTATTTCCGCGGTGCCGAGACTTGTGAGCCAAGGATTTGCCTCTGAAGGTTCGATTTTGATTTTCTGAAGTTTGCCCAACAGATCCTGAAGGCCTGCTTTTTTGGCTTGAACTTGTCCTAGTCTTTCTTCACTTGCCAAGCCGATCGAATGTCCAAGTTCTGTCAGTCGCAGATCGGCATTGTCTTGTCTGAGCAAGATACGATACTCGGCCCGGGAGGTAAACATTCTGTAGGGTTCCTGTGTCCCCTTATTAACCAGGTCATCTATGAGGACTCCGATGTACGCGTCTGATCGTTTCAAAATGAACGGTTCCTCTTCATGCACCTTATTGTGAGCATTTATGCCGGCCATAAGTCCCTGGCACGCCGCTTCTTCGTAGCCGGTTGTACCGTTTATTTGACCAGCAAAGTACAGATTGTCAATGAGTTGTGTCTCCAGCGTGAGTCGCAATTGTGTTGGTGGGAAGAAATCATATTCGATTGCATAGCCGGGCCTGAACATCTTAGCACGTTCAAAACCAGGGATTTTCTTGAGGGCTCGGGATTGGACGTCTTCGGGCAGTGAAGTTGAGAATCCGTTGACGTAGATTTCAATTGTGTTCCAACCTTCGGGTTCGACGAAGATTTGGTGGCGTTCCCGCTCGGCGAACCGATTTATTTTGTCCTCAATTGAAGGGCAATACCTCGGTCCCAAGCCCTTTATTCTGCCCTGGAACATTGGTGATCTGTCAAAGCCCGTTTTCAGTTCTTCGTGTACTTTATCATTTGTGTAGGTGATCCAGCAACTGACTTGCTTTGTCAGCGGCGCAGTATCTGAATAAGAGAATTTGCCGGGAACTTCGTCTCCTGGCTGTTCTTCCATCTTGGTATAGTCCAGGCTTCGCCCATCGATTCGAGGTGGTGTTCCAGTTTTCATTCTCCCGGACTCGAACCCGAGGGTTGTCAGTTGTTCAGTCAGGCCGGTCGCCGCTTTTTCCGCAGTTCGCCCGCCACCAAAATTCTTTTCTCCAATGTGAATCTTCCCATTGAGGAATGTTCCATTCGTTAGGACTACTGCGTCGGATAGAATTTCATTGCCAAGGTTAGTGCGGACCCCAATTACTCGGTTGTCCTTGACCAGGACTTCTTTAACCATATCCTGCCAGAAATCGAGATTAGGGGTTCTTTCAAG
>DATHIE010000227.1:0-5195 GCA_035316905.1 Chryseolinea sp.
ATAATTATCGGGGGACATTGGATATTCGGCGTTCCACACTCACTCTCACACACTCCCTCATACCCTAACGCTCACGAAATCGGATTCAGCACCACACTAAACACCGTAATTGTGTTCATATCCCTGCCGTAGTACAACTTCTGCAGAGCGTTCAAAATATTGCTGGCCTTAAAATAAGAAGTATGAAGTTCAGTATCGCCCTTTGCTACCCATTGGATCGTATAGGAGTTTTCCTTCTCCTTATAGTTTTGAACATATGCGAGCATCTTGCGTAGAGCATCTACCTTGTCGGCGCCGGTTTCGTTGTGAAACAAAAAAGCCTGATTGTGACGTGGATTTATGGTGATCAAATCCAGTTTCACCTTTCCGTCAACGGTTGAGTACTCGAAAACAAGGTCGGATGTTCGCAGCCCCAAATAATCTTTGATTTCCTGCTGTATCCGAGCTGCCTCGACATGCATTTCGCTAAGGGTTTCAATCATGATGCTAAAGTTTCAATGGCTAAACTTTCGATTTAGTCAAAAAGTTTCTTCTTTGGATGCAAAGTTAACAATTATGGAAAAACTTGAACATATCGGAATTGCCGTTAAAAATATAGATAAAGCCAATTCAACGTTTGCGCAGCTCCTGGGGCGGGCACATTATAAAATAGAGGAAGTGGAATCGGAGGGGGTACGAACGTCCTTTTTTGAACTTGGGGGCATAAAAATTGAACTGCTCGAGGCAACCCGTGAGGATTCACCCATAGCGAAGTTCATTGAAAAACGGGGAGAAGGCATTCATCATCTTGCGTTTGAGGTTCAGAATATGCGTAAAAGCATCGACCAATACAGAGAGCAGGGATTTGAAGTAATTAATGAGGAGCCAAAAAAGGGTGCAGATAACAAAATGATTTGTTTCCTGCACCCTAAATCAACAGTGGGGGTTTTAATCGAGTTGTGTCAAGAGGCTACTTCGGCCTTTTCATCTCGCTAGCGCTCTTGCCGCCGAACTGAATGTCATTATAATACTTTTGCTTTTTCTTGCCTTTCGCCGTCTTATAATATGGCTTAGGACCACACGAGCTTAGAACAAACATAACCAGTACTAAAAGACCAACGAGTTTTTTCATAGCAATAACCTTAGCTGGCGCATAGTTACATCGAATATAAGACACTATTCTGGCATATTCGCCTATAATCTTACTTTTGCAGGATGAATGGCATCTTCCAACGCCGGACAGAAACCACCAGCTTTCAATTATGGCTATGAGCGAAAATAGATCAGAAATCAGTCAGATGGGAGAATTTGGTCTTATCGACCACATCAGCGAAAACTTCAGTCCGAATAATCCGAATTCAATTAAAGGCATAGGTGACGATGCGGCCGTCATCTCCGCAGGTGATGATTGCCTTCTGGTTTCAACCGACATGCTTGTAGAAGGTATCCATTTCGACCTGGCATATACGCCGATCCAGCATCTTGGTTATAAAGCCGTTGCTGTCAACGTTTCTGACATCGCCGCGATGAATGGAGTTGCTGAACAGATAACCGTAAGCCTTGCTTTGAGCAATCGCTTTTCAATAGAGGCTGTCGATGCTTTGTACGCGGGGATAAGGTCAGCCTGCGATAACTACAAGGTCGACCTTGTGGGAGGAGATACAACATCGTCTGTGTCGGGGTTAATCATATCAATCACCGCTCTGGGGCGGGTGAAAAAAGAAAATACCGCGTATAGGAGTGGCGCAAAAGTAAATGATATCATTTGCGTTACCGGGGATCTCGGGGCAGCCTTTATGGGCCTGCAGGTACTTGAGCGCGAGAAGCAAGTGTACCTAACCAACCCAGAGATGCAACCTAATATTGAAAAGTACGAATATCTGGTAGCCCGGCAGTTGAGGCCGGAAGCACGCACAGATATAGTTTTTGATTTGCGCGACGCAGGGGTGAAACCATCATCTATGATTGATGTGTCGGATGGCCTCGCATCGGAGTTGTTTCATATTGCGAAGAATTCAGGGGTCGGTGTAAGGATCTATGATGATAAAATTCCAATTGATAATGTAGCTTTTGAAACAGCCGTTGAATTCAACCTCGATCCGCTGACGTGCGCATTGAATGGCGGCGAGGATTACGAATTGCTCTTTACAGTTAGTAAGGACGACCAGGAGAAAATCAATAATCACCCGGACATACATCTTATTGGATACGTCCACGACCGCAAAGATCAAAACGTGCTGATAACAAAGGAAGGCAGCATGATACCTCTCAAAGCACAAGGATGGGATCATTTCAAGCCGTGAGGACCGTTATCCGTTATCCGTTAACCGTTATCCGCGCATGCAGTTTGTTCACCCTTATTTCCCTATTTCCTTATCTCCTTATCTCCCCCTCTAGTCCACAGGAAAGGGAATGAAGACAAAATTTGTGAACTGTAGATCAATCACAAAAAGACAACAAAATTCATCCGGATCTTTATATGCGTCCTTGAAGTCTTGAATTCCGTTAGCTGCGATAAGCTCGCGTTGGAGGAACTCGTCAAGAAAAGACGCATAATAATTCCACGTTGTTGAATGTACATGGCGCTTCAACAATAACTGGCCAATAGGTTGTACTTCCTTACAAATTGGGAATACAGGAAACTCGAATCCCGCCTTGCGGATCTGATAAGATGCCTCCTTTAACGTGTCCGCAACTTTTACAAAGTCCTCCGAGATTGTACCAAGGTATTTGCCGCTTAGCTCAGGGTCGTTTTGCATAATAAAAAATCAGGCGTGAAAGTAATAATATAAACGTAATGATATCGCATGTCAACAGTGTGTTATTTGAAAGTGTGCTTCAGGGCTAAAGCCCGAGATCTATTTTGTCTGCAATCTCCGCCACAAATGGCGGAGTTACATCATTAGTTTCGCTACGGGGATTGGTAAGAAGGACATCATTAAGAATTTGGCGTGTTGTCCTTCAGGAACTGCTGTGAATGATTTTTTAAATCAGGAAAAAATAATTCAAACTCGGACTTAAACGCTTCATAATTTTCACGCAGGTCGTGTATGGATTCGTCCATCCGTGAGTTATGAGTAGCACGCCGCGACATGCCTATAAGGGCCCTTTCGATGCCTGTAAATGTTCCGTAGTTCAGTAACCAATTGTCTTTGATCATGTACGGCAATAAATTTTTTACGGGTAGGGGTAAAACATTCGAATGTTCCTGAAGGATTTTGTACACCGCCGTCGAAAAATTTTCAATCGATTCGTCGTGGTATTCGCTCCAGAACCTGGATAATAGATGGTCATAGAAAATGTCCACGATCACTGCTGCATAATGCCGGTACTTGGGACGTAGTCTGACCTTGCTGATTTGAACGACCGGATGATGGTCGGTGAATTCATCGATTGATCGATGAAGCTCAATCCCTCTCGCGATTTCGGGCTCAAATTGTTCGACGACATTGCGTCCCTTAACAAAGTCGCCAATAAAATTTCCGACCATTGTTTTAGGGTTAGTGCCGGATAAATAAATATGAGCCAGAAAATTCATCAGATATAAAGTTATTGGTTATTTGTCATTAAGTTGTTAGGTTGGAATTCGATAGCTCCATGAATTGCGCCAGCCTTACACTTACCTAAACAACAATTCAAGAAGTATGCCCGGTCTCAATCAGATGAAATTGCTCATAAGCCTCGCTCAAATTGATGGTACGGTGGCTCCCCGCGAGCGGAATTATATTATCAACATTGGGCGGGCAAATAATTTCTACCCTGACCAGGTGGTCCCTCTCTTTGATCAACGACATAACCTGATCATCCCGGAAGATCTCGACGACGATCACAAATTTGATTATCTTTTTAGTCTCGTTCAGCTCATGAAGATCGACGAACGAATGTACCGCGAGGAAATCATGTTCTGCTCCAAGATCGCCGCCACCCTCGGATACGATCAACAGGTAATGTTCGAATTACTCCTTCACGTCAAGGCAGTGGCAATGACCGAAGAAGAGGTGGCTGAATTGAAAAAACTGGTCCAAAATTATCTCAAGCGTTGAGCAAATTGTTGCTTAATTTTCCGCGAACACTTAACCTAAACTTTATGAATAAATTCTACCTGACCTGCCTGGTGGCCCTTTGCTTCCATTGCGTCCAGGCACAAAAAACGATTGTGCATTGTGGTACGCTGATAGATGGAAAGAGCAACGAGGCGCAGCCGCAAATGACAATTGTAATTGAAGGAAATAAAATTACCGCCGTTGAAAAAGGTTATACTAAACCGGGCAATGGCGATCGGCTGATCGATCTTACAAAAAAAACGGTGATGCCGGGCCTCATCGATATGCATGTGCACCTTGAAGGAGAAACGAATAAAGATCAGGCACTTCAACGATTTACGTTGAACGACGCGGATGTCGCATTCAAATCAACAGTCTATGCAAAAAAGACTTTGATGGCTGGATTTACAACCGTGCGTGACCTTGGTGGCTCAGGTGTAAACATTTCATTGCGAAATGCTATTAACCAGGGACTTGTTGTGGGTCCAAGGATATTCACAGCGGGAAAGAGTATCGCCACCACAGGTGGACACGCAGATCCGACTAACAGTTTCCGTAAAGATCTTATGGGTGATCCGGGGCCAAAAGAAGGTGTCATAAATTCTGCGGAAGAGGCGAGGCAAGCCGTGAGACAGCGCTACAAAGATGGATCCGACATGATCAAGATCACCGCGACAGGAGGTGTGTTGAGTCTCGCGAAGGATGGATCTGGTCCGCAATTCACCGATGAGGAACTGAAGGCTATCGTTGAGACTGCAAAAGACTACGGTATGCATACTGCTGCTCATGCGCACGGTGCAGAAGGAATGAAACGCGCTGTGATTGCAGGGATAACCACAATAGAACACGGCACAAAAATGACGGAAGAGGTAATGGATCTAATGGTTCAGAAGGGAACGTTTTATGTTCCGACAATATCCGCGGGAAGATTTGTTGCCGAACAGGCGAAGGTACCAGGGTATTATCACCCATTGGTAACACCAAAGGCTCTGGAGATTGGGCCGCAGATCCAGGCAACTTTTGGCAAAGCGTATAAGCGAGGCGTTAAGATCGCGTTCGGCACAGACGCAGGTGTATTCTATCACGGCGATAATGGAAAAGAGTTCACATACATGGTTGAAGCTGGCATGCCGGCAATGGAAGCCATCAGAGCAGCAACTGTCACCAATGCGG
>DATHIE010000228.1:0-6574 GCA_035316905.1 Chryseolinea sp.
GTGGTATTTGTGAGGATTTCATTAGCATCATAGTCAAAATAATTTGTGGTTGCTGTACTTACTCCACTCGATGGGTTATAGGTAAATGAGCCTGTGACGCTATTCAGATCATTAATGAAATAGTCAAGGCCTAGCACAAAATTATGGGAGAGCTCGCTGCGAATGCGGTTGTTTTCTTGGAGATAGGCAAACGTAGTATCCGCACTGGAATAACGTTGTTCGGACCGACCATAGCCAGGGTTCTTGCGATAATCAATACCATAGCTGGAGAAGAGATTAAGTTTTAATCCACGGTAGTTCAGACTGTATGATCCTCCATACAAATCAGGATAACCACCGTTGGCCATGAAGGTTCCGTTGAATCCTGTACGATGTTCTTTCTTGAGTATGATGTTGATGATGCCCACTTCCCCGGCAGCATCATAACGCGACGATGGGTTCGTGATTACTTCTACACTTTCGATCAAACTGCCCTGAAGTTTTCTTAATGCATCCGGGTCTCGCGATGTAAGGCTTGAAGGACGACCATTGATCCATATCGTAACGTTGTCACTTCCGCGCAGGCTCACTGTCCCATCAGCATCCACGCTCACAGAGGGGAGGTTACCGAGGATATCCGCGGCATTAGCGCCGAGATTACTGAGATCCTTGCCGACGTTGAAGACACGCTTGTCGAGATGAAGCTCCATTTGCTCTTTTTCGCCTGTAATGATGACTTCTTCCAGCACATCTGCGGCATCGGCGATCGATACTGAGCCGAGATTTACATTCGAATCCGTCACACTAACTCCGGGGATAATCTTTTCTTCGTAACCGACAAGAGTGATCTTGACAACGTAGTCTCCCGGTTCAATGGCAATTTCAAAATTTCCTTCATCCGTGGAAACAGCGCCGGCAATGAGTGTTGAATCTCCATCATACGCAGCTGCTGTAGCATAGGGGACGGGTTGGTTCTTTTCATCGACGACAGTCCCCGAGATCAACAATTTGCCATCCTGCCCATATAGACAAGCTGAGAAACATGAAAGCACCAGGATGTATGATATCGCGCGAAAACTCATCATATGTCAGACTTAATCTCGTCAATCGAACTCTTTATAACCACCGATTTATGTAATACAGGACAAAATATTATCCGGATGGTAGTTAAGCAGAAGACCTCATTTTCAAATGTGCTCATTAATCATGCCCGAGTGCGTTTTCCGGACATCAGCCGGCTGGGGAATGAATGTTGAATGTTGAATGGGGAAAAATGTTCGCAGATCTCGACGTTTGAGAGTTTCAAGTCGTTTGCGTGCCGAAATATAAACACTCAATCAAGCGAGGTCTAGGTGTTCGTTGAAATGCAATAGTTGAGTGTTTGATAAGCTATTCAATTATTTCCTTCATTCTTGTTCCAGTACTCATACCACATGGTACCACGTGCCGGACGATCCTTCAACGTTACGTCTACATACAGAATAGTATCTGCTTTTGCGCCAAACGGACCTTGCAGCACTTCTTTGCCGTCAGCATTATAAACTAATGAACTGCCGATACAGTCCCAGTCTTTCCACGGACCTTTTTCTATTTTGCCGACATTGCTAACACTAATCACCCACAACGCGAACCGCGAGCTGACCGGTTCGTATACGTTTCGCCATGTGCCTCCATATGGCGTCGCCACATTGTCAAAATCCGGCGGTACAGCCCATGCACTTGGTGAGAGGATAATGTCTGCACCCATATATCCCAATGCTTCCGATAGCGCGTTACCGCTGGCAGTTGCGTCTGCGCAAATGTACAGCCCCATGGTACCCAGCGGGGTGTGCACAACATTCAACCCGTCGCCCTGTGCGTAGACGTCGTGAGCGATGTCTAGTTCATTTAGCTTACGATGCTTTAAGATCACTTCACCAGAGGGATCAATGATCACCGCTGCATTGTACCGTTTGTCGCCGTCCTTTTCTACAATTCCTGCACATACATAAATGTGGTTTTGCTTTGCAGCATCGCGCAATGCCTTGCAGGTTTTGCCATCTGGAATTTCAAACGCGAGTTCACGTGCCGATGGATCGGTCCACCCCAAGTCCATCACTTCTGGCAGCAGCGCAACTTGTGCTCCTTGCTGCGCGGCTGTTGATATTCGCGCCCTTGCTCGGGCAAGGTTTGCTTCCAGTTTCCCGGCTTCAACTTCCATTTGCACCATTGCTACCTTATAACTCCGCAAAGGTTTTTGCATCATGTCGTCTGAATGTTTATTAGTTGAACAGGAACAAAGAAGTAGCCCACCTATCAGCACATGAAATATGGGTCTGACTTTGAAATTTAAAAAGAATATGAGCTTCATTTCAACAGATTTCATTGCCAATCCACCCCAAAGATATGGATTATCAAATTTCACCTTCTCGCTGTAACAATTACAATACTTTAGACGACTTTCCTTCGTAACCCTTTTGCTTTTTGCCAGTAACCAATGCAACCGGTCCAAAGCCTTAATTGTCTTTGGACCAAAAACCCTATCGCCATGCTTAAAAGCTACCTCCTTATCGCTATCCGGAACATCTTCCGGAATAAACTGTTCTCTACCGTAAATATATTGGGTCTCGCCCTCGGAATTGGCAGCGCCCTCTTGATCTTCCTGTGGGTGAACGACGAACTGGAAGTCGACCACTTTCACACCAATGTAGACCGGCTTTACCGCATGATGGAGAATCAAAAGTATACCGATGGCAGACTGTATACCTTTGCAGCCACACCCGGCCCGATGGCTCCATTCATTAAGGAAAAGTTTCCAGAGATAGAAAAAGCGACCCGCTTCACCTGGGACGTAAACCACCTCTTTCAGCTCGGCGACAAATCATTCTTTGAGACCGGTCGGTACGTGGACCAGGACTTCCTGGACATGTTTAGCTTTCCGTTCATTGAAGGCGACCCTGCCACAGCGCTAAAAGACAAAAGCTCTATTGTGATCACGGAAAAAATGGCGAAAAAGTATTTCGGCGAGGGCGACGCCATGGGCAAAGACTTCCTGTTGAACACAAAAAATTCTTTCAAGGTCACAGGAGTAGTGAAGGATCCGCCAAAGAACTCCACTATCCAGTTTGACTATCTATTGCCTTTCCAGTTTTTCTTTGATGAAAACAAGAACTGGCTTGATCAGTGGGGAAATAACAATATCCGCACTTTCATAATGCTTCGTGCAGATGCTAACTTAACGGACTTTGAAAACAAGATCAAGCATGAAATAAAAGAGCACAACGAAGATTCCAACGTTGAGCTCTTTCTTCAGCCTTTCAAAGATGCTTATCTCTACGGTGATTTTGAAGAGGGCAAGCAGTCCGGAGGCCGCATCGAGCACGTGCGTATCTTTTTTGTGGTAGCAGTTTTAGTGCTTGTGATTGCCTGTATCAATTTTATGAATTTGTCTACCGCGCAGGCTACCAAACGCGCGAAAGAAGTCGGCTTGAGAAAAGTTATTGGTGCTGTTCCGTCGCAACTGTTTCGTCAATTCATGGGTGAATCATTTTTCACGGTATGTCTGAGCGCTGCCATTGCAGTCTTACTTACGTTGCTGCTTCTTCCAAAATTCAACTCGTTAACGAGCAAAGAACTCAGCTTAAGTGTGGTGGATAGCACGACCATATTGATTTTTGTAAGCATAATTTTGTTCACCGCGTTTGTTGCCGGCAGCTATCCCGCGCTGTTTATTTCTGAGTTCAAACCGGTTCAGGTTTTAAAAGGTCAACTAAAGAGCGGAAGCCGTGCTGGATTTTTCCGAAAGGTCCTTGTGGTCGTTCAATTCTCACTTTCGATCTTCCTGATCATCAGCACAGCCGTTGTGTTCAGGCAAATGGACTTTATGGAAAACCGCGACATCGGCTTCGACCGTGAAAATGTCTTTCATATGTGGATGGAAGGTGACATTCGAGGCAAATACGAGACTTTTAGACAACGATTATCGTCTGAACCCGGAATAGAGAGTGTAACAGCCACAAGTCAGCTTCCAATCGACATTGGTAACTCGACGATGGGAGTGGAATGGGAAGGAAAAGATCCGGATGCAGAGATCCTGTTCTCGAACATAGATGTGGACTATGAATTTATTCAGTCAATGAAGATGAAGATGATTGAAGGAAGACCCTTCGACCGGGCAAGGGTAACGGATACTTCGGCTTACATCGTTAATGAAAAGGCGGCTGAAAAATTTGGGTTCAAGGATGGAACCGCCGATCATGACCTGACCATGTGGGACAGAAAGGGAAAGATTGTTGGGGTAGTGAAGGATTTTAATTTTGGCTCATTACACAGTGAAGTAGAGCCGTTGGTAATACGGATGGCAATGAACAATGTGTATCTGGTGCTCGTTCGTGCAAAAGAACATGAAACAGAGGCGGCGCTTCGTTCCGCGGAAAAGCTGTGGAAGGAATATGCTCCCGGATACCCGTTCCGTTATTCGTTCCTGAGCCAGGAGTGGGAAGGGTTTTACAAGGCTGAAGCTCAACGAGGTCAAGTGTTCAATACACTGGCGATCCTGTCCATCTTCATTTCCTGTTTGGGATTATTCGGATTGTCTGCCTTTTCAGCGGAAAGAAGGACCAAGGAGCTGGGGATTCGAAAAGCATTGGGTGCTTCAACGCAAGGACTGGTTCAGTTGATGGGCAGGGAGTTTACCGTGTTGGTGTTGATAGCAGCATGTATTGGTTGTCCGTTAGGATGGTATGCAATGAATTTGTGGTTGAGTAACTATGCCTATCACGTTGATGTGGGTGTGCTCACGTTAGTCATTGCGGCGGCGATATGTTTGATGGTATCGCTGGTAACGATATCATATCATTCGATCAAGGTGGCGGCAAGCGATCCGGTGAAGAGTCTTAGATATGAATAAATTGTAGGTGGCTGAGAGTGCGTGCCCTTATGTGGGCATGAGAGGGTGTGTGTTTACCGCAGAGGCGCGGGGAGCGCAGGGTTACGCAGAGAAATACCCAGCGAAACCCCGCGTACCTAGCGTCCCTGCGGTAAAAAAGGTTTTCATGCACTGTCTTAGAATCGTAACGTGAACGCTGTACGCACCTCCGGCTCGGACTCTACGGTGATGGAACCGTTGTGCATCTGCATGATCTGCCGTGAAAGACTTAGACCGATGCCGGAGCCAGTTCGTTTGGTGGTATAGAACGGAACGAAGATGTGCTCAAGGGCTTCCTTAATTATGCCCGGTCCATTGTCTATGATTTCGATAAGAACAGAATTCTCGTCGTAACGTCCCACGAGTTCCAGTTTTGGGTTTTCAGTTTCGGCTAGCGCTTCGATGGCATTCTTTAGCAAGTTGATTAGTACCTGCTCAATCATCTCAAGGTCGGCCTGGATGGTTAAGTATTCAGAGCTGCAGGAGTAGGTAAAATTGATGTGCGTCTTTTTTAACTCCGTCTTCATAAGCTGAGCCACATGCTCAACCAGGTCTTTAAGTCTGACCGTAGCTAACTTGGGTTTCGGAAGGGACGTGTATTCGCGGTATGCGTCAATGAACTTTATCAATCCTTTGCTGCGGTTTTCAATGGTACTTAGACCTTCCCGCAAGTCGTCAGCTCCTTCTTCCTTAAGTTCATAATGTTCGTTTATCCGCGTCATGTCATGATCAAGAATTTCGCGTAGGGTGGACGTTAGCGATGATATTGGCGTGATAGAATTCATGATCTCGTGACGAAGCACTCTGGTAAGATTTTGCCACGCTTCAAGCTCTTGTTTCTGTAATTCAGGCTGGATGTTTTGTAACGTAAGCAGCTTCACGTCTGTCCCGCGGATTCGAAGCTCGGTAGCCTGAATGGTAAGGTACATCTCATTACTACCCTTATAGAGTTCGCTCTTTCCAGGTTCAACGCTGTTGATTGAATGATAGAGCTTGGGGTTGATATTTATTAACTCGCGAATGTTTTTCAGGGTTGCTACACCCATGATCCGCTTCGCGTTGGTGTTCATAAGCTGAATGTTTCCTTCGCTGTCGTACGAAAGAATCCCTGTGCGAACCTGCTGTACAACGGTGTTTAGATATTGGCCCTGTTCTTCTTTTTCCGACCGCGCCTTTCGAAAAGCTTCCAACACAGCGTTGAAGGCAATGTTCAGGTCTTTGAACGATTTCCCTAGTTTGTTGTCGGAAGCAAACCCCGAGATAAAATCCGAGTACCGGACTGACTCCAGAAACCGGGTAAGTTTTCGGTTTGTCTGACTTACAAACCTAAATATTTCGATCAGCTGTAATATGATTATGATGCCGGTGAGCATTGCGGCGAACAGCATATTGGGCCGCGATACCATAAATAGAAACAAGGCCATCGTAAGGCCCAATAATACCACCCGCAGAACTACGCGGGTGCGGAAGTCATTAAATCCCAGGTTCAAATTACCAGCTTCGTTATCACGAGAATAAAGTTCCGGGTTTAATTGGTGTAAAGCAACTTGGTAGCCGTTATACGTTATCCGTGTGTGGGTGTGGGCATGTTTAACCGCGAAGGCGCTAAGACGCAGAGTCAACGCAAAGACAAGTATTAAATTTCTGCGCTTTCTGCGTGCATTCTTTTTCGTTTTTTGCGGTTAAAGT
>DATHIE010000229.1:0-7317 GCA_035316905.1 Chryseolinea sp.
AAGGCTTTTCCCCCTCCGTTCACCACCAAACCTTTACAAGTCCAGCAGCGCAGGGCGATTTGACAACTCTACCTGATATAGCGTTGCCGATGGGTCATTATCCATCATCTGTAAAAGAACTTATCATGGCACAAGCAGAGAAACGCAGAGTGAATACACGCAGAGGACCGCAGAAAGAATTTAGGAAGCATTACGCACCCTTTGCGCCTTCGCGTCTCTGCGGTAAAACATGCACTCGCCCACACCCACGATTAACGATTAACGGATAACGGCTGACGGAGCACCAAGTAAGCAATTTTAGGATCGTTCAAATTGTAAAAGACAGGATAATCAATAGACTCGCTGATGCCGGGAATCATTTCTTGATACCTCTCATAGCTTTTATCTCCAACTCTATATCTAAAAAAAGATAGTCACCGCCAGGCTGCACTTCAGTAGTCACAGTCTTCTTAAATGAAAGAGAATCAATGACCGGCTCCGAAAAATCAATATAAAACAAATCAGGTATCGGGGAATAGTAATACACCTGGTAACGTTCCCCGTCTCTCATGCTTTCATGTGGTTTTGACATCCTCTTCGTCGTCTCACTCCCGTCAATCTTAAACGCACAAAATATGTCACTACCAAAAACCGTGATGAGGCCAACCGTTTTCTTCCCTTTTTGCCGTATCTCTTTGTATTGATTACTGACATGCCAGGAATATCCAATAAACCCAAGTATAAAGGTTGCGGCTCCGACGCCTATAATCCAATCCTTATGCATCTTCAGTTTATCTGATTCAGTTGCTCGATGTGTACACTGAATGTCGAATTTCGAATGAAATACCCTACGCAACCTTTACCTCTTAGTGCCTTTGCGGTTAACGCACCTTGCCCCTGCTCATACCTACGATTAACGGATAACGGTTAACGATTAACGGCTCCTCAATCAAGCACACTCTCCAACACCGCTGGCAAAACCACATTGAAGAACGAATTGAACGCCTCTGCACTCTCCGCTTCGGACACTTCATAGTTACGGTTCATTACAAGGATGATATTGTGTTCAGGGATGACCATTAGCATCTGTCCACCGTATCCATCGGCATAGCGGACCGTAAATCCATTGAATTCACGTGTCCACCACGTATTGCCTACCGAAATATTTGCGCCGTGGTTACCATCAATACCGTCGAATGAAAGAGCATCCTCAAAGCACAAACTTATCCATCCTGGAGTTACGAGCTGGTCAGCCTGCCAGTGACCATATTGACGGTGTAGCAGACCAATCTTTGCAAGATCCCTTGCCGTCAGTTCCAAGCCTGTACCTCCCCTTTCTACGCCATATGATATTTCCTGCCATTCATAACCCAGAATTCCCAGGGTTCCAAAAAGTTTTTCCTGCGCAATGTCTTTAAGCTCTTCCCCGTATGCCCGTTCGATTGCTATTGAAAGCAGGTCGATGCCAGGAGTATTGTAGGAAAAATAGGTTCCCGGCGCGTGGACGATATCGCGGTTGAAGATATATGAGAGTGGTTCGGACAGGTGTCCCTCGTAATCAGTATAGTCTTGTCCTTCATCCCAATCCATACCTGAGATCATATGCAACAAATGATAAATATTAACTTCATTCCACCCTTCTCCCGTCCCTGCGTCAATTTCAGGAAAGAAATTCGTCAAAGGCTCTTCATAACCTTCAATGTATCCTTCATCGATGGCGATGCCCACTAAAAAAGCAGTAATTCTTTTCGTGATCGACCGAATGTGAAGTAGTGTATTCTTGTTTGCGCCACTATGATACTGCTCATGCACGATTTTGCCGTTCCTCACAATGAGAAACGAATAAATATTAGGAAGATCACGTACCTCGCCACGGAGTTCCTCCAGAACCTGTGCGTCCATTTGCTGATCGGCGGGTGTTGATACTTCCCAGAAGGCATCGATAGGAACCTCATGAAGTGGCTCAACACTATCATCATCGCAGCCGAGAAATACCGACAGCACGATCAAGCCCATCTTCAGGCTCATTTGTTTTAAAAACTTCATCGGTAAGTGCCACCCCAGTTTGGTCAGGTGATGGGAAGGTTAATTTACAAAAGGTAGGTGGATAAAGAAAGGTGAGTTGCAACGTGGCTGTTGACAAGGCGATGGAATGCACATTCGTTCCCGACAGAGTCCCCGAAGCGGGAGACTCTGCGGCGACGTCATACTCTATCACGTCAACTCTTAAATAAAATATTGTCAAAGAGAGCGGCTACGTCACAGCAGAGTCTCTCGGGCCTCCCGAGGACTCTGCGTGTTCATGGTTTGTTATCGGAGACACACGCGTATCCTTATCGACAAAGGAACACTCAACGACGCGATTCAAACCCATACTTTCCTGAAGCAACTTCATAGACAGCATAACCATTTTCAATTTTTTGAAAACGTACGTCGTTGCTGTCCTTTATTTTCTTACCACTCTCAGTTACATTGCTTGCATCCGATGCAGGCACATAAACTGTAGCCGTACTTCGGACTGGTACCTCAACATTCAGCTTGAATGATCCAGCACTCTTTTCCCACCTTACAGATGCATTACCTAGCGGAGTTTCATTTGCATAGGACACAAAAGTAAGATCACCGGCCGGCTGAGGTTTGAAGATGATGTGACGATAACCAGGTTGTGACGCATCGACATTCATACCGGCAAGGACCCGGTAGAACCATACTATACCTCCTCCAAACATCGGATGGTTGCGTGAACCGTCTCCGTCCCATTGTTCCCACGAGGTGGTCGCCCCTTGCTCAATCCACCAGCCGTAACTCGGTTGTGTTTTTTTATTCATTGCTGCATACGCCAACTCATGAAGACCATTCTCTGACAATACCTCAAAAAAGAATTGTGTTCCGAATATCCCAGTGTCAAGATTTCCGCCGTTTGCATCGATATCTGCTTTGAGGGCTGCGACTACCTTTGAGCGTTGATCAGCTGGTACACCCATCCTTAATGCAAAAATGTTTCCGCCAAAGGGACCATACGTCGCTTTTGCTTTGTCAAAGTATTTTTGCTGGAACGCAGCCTTCGTTCTTTCCGCCAACTTATTATACTCGTCAGCTTCGTTGTTTTTGCCTAATACTTTAGCAGTTTTAGCAGTAAAATCCGCGCATCTCCACAAATAGAACGTGTGGACCATATCGTCTGGAGGCAACTTGTTTGGTGCCACCCAATCACCCAGGTTCAACCACTGGTTTGGCTTCGCTGCATCTGGAGCTTTGGCGAACATGATCCCTTCACTATTCGTCCAAGTGAGCATGTACTGAACGTATCCTTTCATGCCCTCATAGTTTCTTTTCAACATGTCAACGTCTCCGTAATGCAAATAAAATTCCCACGGCATGATATTGATCGCAGCACCCCACGCAACACCGCCTCCGCATCCCGGTTGCCAGGGTGCACCGTTGGGAACATATCCGGTCTCCGGATTTTGTGCACCAAGCATATCCTGAATCCATTTGGTATAAAATGCCCTCGAGTCAAAATTGTGCATAACTGTAATACATGCTACCTGGCCGTCACCCGTATAGGGCGCCCGTTCACGATGTGGACAATCGCTTGCCACACCTCCATGCATATTGTCCGTCTGACTTCTCCACCAGATCTTATTAATGTTGTTAAATAAAGAATTTGATGTTTCAAATTTTCCGGTGGTTTTGACATCGGAATAAACGGCCTGTGCCGATAGATTTTCAGGCTTCAATTCACCAGGCCAATTTGATATTTCCACGGTCCTGAACACAAACCACGTGAACCTTGCTGCATAAGATTCGGGACTACCTCCTTTTAGAGTGTACGAGTTAGAACCCATGTAAGACTCGCAGATATACTTGATGCCAATTTTACGGCCGGCTTCACCTTGTGCATTGATCAACTTTACCCATCCTGAGATCTCCTCGCCAAAATCTACTCTGTACTTTCCATTGCCAAGCGGTTCAATTTTTTGTGGTTTGAGTTCTTCCATTACCCTATCCGTTGGAGACATATGCGCCCTCATTGTGCCTTCCGGCTTTTTTCTAAGGACAACGTTTTCCCACGCCGAATCATCAAAGCCTGGGCTGCACCAGTTCGCTTGTTCCAAACGCGCATCGTACTGCTCTCCATCAAACACAAGATCCCACACTATCGCACTTTTCGATGCCTTCCAGGTCTGGTCGCTTACAATTACTTCTTCCGTCCCATCGGTATAAGTGATGTGGACCTGACCAATGAAACGAGGTGAACCATATGAGTGCGTCCAGCTTATCGGAGCGTTAAAGAAACCATTGCCAAGTATTGCTCCTATTGCATTCTCTCCCTTCTTCAACATGTCCTTAATATCATAGGACAAATACATCACCCTATACTCTTTGAAATTATCCGGTAGCCCTATGTAATTCTTTTCCAGTCCCGGACGTTTCGCGTAGGCTGTTACGTTGGGTACCATCACATCTTCACTCACTTTCTTTCCATTCACATAGAGTTCAAAGAAGCCGAGCCCAGTGACATAAGCGCGAGCCGAAGCAACATCCTTACTAACAGAAAATGATTTTCGAAGGAGTGGTGCCGGCGGCGGAAGGTCTTGTGGAATACCACCCTTTTCTGCCCCTCTATGAGGAGGCTTTGACAACGCTTCCTCCCCTTGCCATGGAGCGCCGATCCATTGAGCTTTCCATTCTTCGGGTTTTAGCAGTCCCATACTCCAAAAGGCAGGTTCACTCCACTGCGAAGCTTGACCTTTCTTGCCCCATGTTCTCACCTGCCACCAACAGTCTTGTCGTGATACTAAAGACTTGCCTGCATAATTAATATTGCTGGACTGACTTGACGCAAGCTTGCCGCTGGACCACAGGTCGGGCTTATCGTTAAGTAAGTTATCCTTAGCGCTCGCGACCCTGATCTCCCATGCAGTTTGCATTTGTCCCCTTTCGTTTTCCTTGGCGATGTTCACCCATGAAAGGCGTGGATTAAGAACATCAACGACGGACGGATTTTCCAAATATTCGCATCGTAGTTGGGTCGGAGTGATTTGGGCTTCGATAGATACAATTACCACGCAGGTAAAAAAAATACTTAGAATGAGCGATGCTCTCATGTTTTTTCCTTTTAGAGTGCTAAAATAATTCTATTGAAAATTAGAACCTTTTGATGAAATTACTTAGTACCCTCCGTGAAAATGTTAGCTAAGTATTTTCTGGGAGCTTCCGATGAAGAAGAAGTGGCCAAAGCCAAAATCGAATTAATCACTCATGAAGAGTTATCTTGGATGGTAATGCAGGCTTGCAACGGTACGGCCACCTGAGAAACACCCACGGCCCTCTCGGGGGAAGACGAAGACGTTACATCCTGCAATACGTGGTCAGCTTTAAATCGAGAGAAATAATAATGTTGGCACTCTATTTCTTTTCGTCATTTGGCAACAGCAAAAGTAGGTTCTGTTGGCGATCAAGCACCGTAAATGATTCTGCCTCATCGGTGCCCGTCATATTTATCAGCCTTTCATCGTACAACGCTATGTACCGAAAATCTTTGTTCTCATTTGTACCGGCGGGCTGGTAAATATAAAAATAGACCCCATATCTCTGATGCCTGATGCAGCCATTCATAAAATTGCGTTTTAAGAACATCGATAAGGTCAGAAATTTTCTACACTCCCGCTGGCTCAAATCCGTCTGCACTGCCATGAGACCAAGATCAATACTTTCGTTTTTCAGCAGCCGACCGACTTTTCTATTGTTGATGAAAAGAAATCCATGTTTATCAAAAAAATAGTTTTTTTCCTCGCTGTCTACGAGTTTGTCCATAAGTCCATTCATTACCGCAATGGAGTCATGCACTGCACTTTGTGGTTCTCGAAATACAATTCGATTCCCTTGAGCGGAAACAAAGTAACTTGGCGCTGCCATAAATAGCAGCACAAAACAAATTAGAAAGTGCGACGAGTTGTATTGCATTGAATGAGTGGTTGTGAACGTCGATATTCATTTCAAAGTCACGCGACCACGGATCCGCCTGGGGCGGAACATACACAGCAATTTAATCAGCGGTAGTGCTTTTTATATACTATAGAACCTTATTTTTTATTAAACTTGTCGACCGCAGAAATGCTGTGAGCGGAATTAACTCAAAATCGAACATCCTGATGAAACGCGTTCCCCCATTGTTAACCCTTTTGGCAATATTTTCCATATCTGCTAACAGTTATGGGCAGGAAACAACGCTTTGTGTTGGTAATTACTGGACTGAAGCGCAAGCAAAGGTCAAGATGGATAGCTTTGCGCTGCAATGGTCTGATAAAAATTCATGGGAGAAAAGAGCCGGGCAAATCAGGAAAGGTATCATAGAAGGAATGAAACTTGCCAAGATGCCGAAAATCAGTGGGCACTTTAATCCCATCATTACACATCATCGCGATATGGATGGGTATAGCGTGGAGAACATTTCTATCGAAAGTTTCCCCGGATTTTACATCACCGGAAACTTATACCGGCCTTTGAAAAAACAACAGAAATATGCTGCAATTCTAAATCCGCATGGACATGGAGTTGACAAACGTTTTTCGGAAGAAACACAGAAGCGTTGCGCGGTTCTAGCAAAAATGGGAGCTATTGTTTTTACTTATGATATGGTGGGAACGGGTGAGTGCATGCAGGTTAATCATAAAATGCCGATCGCTCTCCTTCTTCAAACATGGAATAGTCGACGTGTGTTGGAATATCTTCTTTCCTTATCCGACGTTGATCCAGAGAGAATAGGCATGACAGGCTATTCAGGCGGCGGTACACAAACTTTTATTCTATCGGCGATCGATGAACGGATAAAAGTAGCAGCTCCCGTTGTACAAGTATCGGCCCACTTCTTCGGCGGATGCATTTGTGAGAGTGGCATGCCCATTCACAAACGTGGAGATTTTCAAACGAACAATGTGGAGATCGCCGCATTGTTTGCCCCAAAGCCGATGATCATAGTGTCAGATGGCGGTGACTGGACGAAAAATACACCGAATGTTGAGTATCCCTATATCCGGAAAGTGTATGCAGCATATCATGCTGAAGATCGTGTTGCGAATGCTCACTTCGCAAATGAAGGTCATGATTACGGTTACTCAAAGAGGTCAGCAGTTTATAAGTTCCTTACACCTTATCTGAAGCTCGATGACAAAAGCATAGCCACCAACAATGGATATAATGAGGACTTTGTTACTGTCCTTACAAAGGAGGAATTGTTTGTGTTTGATAAAGATGCCCCGCGTTCGGCAAATTTACTTCAGGGAGATGAGGCGGTGATGAAGTATCTTAACATTCACTGAATCCATTTTTTTT
>DATHIE010000230.1:0-2074 GCA_035316905.1 Chryseolinea sp.
AATCGCTTTAGAATTTAATTTACATCTGTGATAAATGAAGTTTTTTCCAATCGTTATTATTGAAGTGAAAAGATGAGCAGTGCGACAGAAAGAAAAGTAATGCGATGGATACACCTGATATTGAGTATCCCGATTATTGGCTATATCTATGGGCCCGTCGCTGAACGGTCCCGACACGTCGGGACAGTTATTGCCGTCCGTTTTGTTTTTGTTCCAATCGTTGTATTGACTGGACTGTGGATGTGGAAAGGTCATCTCATAAAAAAGTGGTTTAGGAAACGACAGACCAGTCAGTCGCTCCAATGATCTATATGCGTCATTAATCTTCATTTTGTATCTTTAACGATATGGAATTCGGAAAGATAGAGACCGGTGAGATTGATCACATTGACTTCACACTTCCTCCCGATAGAGAAGAAACCACACAGCTGTTGGAGAGAAATAAACAGCCTGAGAAGAAAACGGAAGTATATGTAGGTTGTGCAAAATGGGGACGGAAGGACTGGGTAGGAAAGATCTATCCCCCAAAAACAAAGGAAGCCGATTTCCTGGATCTTTATTCAAAGCATTTCAATTGCATTGAGCTGAATGCGACTTTCTACAGGATGCCCTCCCAGCGGCAGACTTCGGGATGGGCTTCGAAAGTTGGTGATAACTTTAAATTTTGTCCTAAGTTCACCAATGCCATCACACATATCCATCGACTTAAGGAGGTAAAGGAAGCAACGGAACGATTCCTCAAAGGTGTAGCCGGATTCAACGGTAAACTGGGTCTACTTTTTCTGATGCCTCACCCTGGCATGGGACCTCAAACGCTCGAGAGAATAGAAACTTTCATCCAGTCACTTCCATCAAATGTCGAAGTCTATACTGAGCTACGTCATCCAGAATGGTTTGCAGATGCCGAAACATTCCAGCGTGCCTTCTCAATGTTTGAAAAAAATAAATGTGCTGCTGCTATAACCGACGCTGCCGGTAGAAGGGATTGTGTTCACATGAGACTAACGACACCACAAGCTTTTATCAGATTTGTTGGAAACGATCTGCATCTCACGGATTACCGTCGCATTGACGATTGGGTACAACGCATTAAATCATGGATGCAACAAGGCATTCATCAGGTATATTTCTTCATGCACCAGAACGAAGAGGTCAATTCGCCTGAACTGTGCAAGTATCTAATCCAGCAACTCAACCAACACTGTGGGACAGCTATTCCCGAGCCTCAATTTGTCGACGCTACGGATGTTGACAATCTTCCAAAGAGGAAAACAAAAAAGCAGCCTTGAGGGTATGGACTAAATACCTCCACTTGTAATCTTTCTCGCGCCGCCTTTGTGGTCATGCACAACGAATTCCTTGACACCTGCGGGCACTGTGAATTTCCGCGTGGATTGAGACAGATAGCCAGATCCGAAGTAAAATTCAATCCGTTGTCTTTTTCCGTCGGCATATTCAACCTCTGCCCAGCGATCACTAGGAGAAAGTGTATGAACTGTTGACCGAACACCAGGTACTTTTACAAATGCACACAGGCTGTCTCTGTTTTGCGAAGCAATAAATATTTCATCACCGTTAGATCCGTAAAGCTTTACAAGACTCTTTGCATCTCCTGCAACATAAAAGTTGCTCTTTGATGGAGGAATAACCTCAAAGCCGCCTTTGCCATCCCCTATCAGCACTGAACCAACCGATGCATCAAACCGGCCCGCGAAAACTTCATTTCCGAAATCATTACCCACCAGCAACAAATCAAGATTACTATCATTATTTAAATCACTGACAACAATGCCATTGACCGGAGCAACTTGTGCCAAGGTGGGTAATGGTTTAATGGAAAATTTACCACCACCAAGGTTTTCGATATAACTGGATTCCATACAATTCGCCTCAAGCACCAGGGCGTCCTTTAGATCTTCAGGCGTAAGCACATCAAAGATGGTAGCATCGCCATACTGACGATAACTTAAATACTTCTGCCTGAATTTTGGACTCTGAGTATTGAGCTCATCCCAGAAATGTACAGGATATAACTTTTTAACATCTGATTGCATCGACTCCCTCATGTAGCACG
>DATHIE010000231.1:0-8032 GCA_035316905.1 Chryseolinea sp.
AACCAACGCAAACTCGTGACGACTCGCGATGGACTCGCTTCGGACTTTATCTATTTTGTAGCAGCGGATGACACGGACTATCTGTGGATAGGAACTGAAAAAGGTATTAACCGGGTTAAGCTCGACAAGAACTTCGATGTGCTTGAAAATCTGCACTTCGGTTATGAGAACGGGCTCACTGGAGTCGAAACCAATCAGAATGCTTTCTTTCTAAGTCCTAAAACCAAATACTTCGGATTGGTTGACGGTGTATATGAATTTAATGACCTGAATAAACAACGACTGCGTTCATTCGATGTCCATTTAACCGATGTTCAAATTTTATACGGTGAATATTCGCCCCGGGAATATGCCGACAGTACGTTTGGCTTTTTCAAAATTCCGTATCAGCCTTCGTTACCTCCGGACAAGAATCATATCACGTTCAAGTTCAACCGTGTCGATAAGCGCTATTCAAGGTCAGTAAAATATAAATACTACCTCGAGAACTTTGATAAAACGTGGTCTCAACCATCGTCCGTTAGCGAAGTGACGTACAGTAATCTTCCTCCGGGAGACTACACACTCAGGATAATGAGTACAAACAACCGGGGGAGCTGGTCGGATACCAGGATAGCATATGACTTTACCGTCAAGACGCCTTTTTACAGAACAGCTTCGTTCATGGTTGGAATGATCATCCTGGTAGGGGGGATAGTTACGCTGATATTGTTTTTACGTGTAAGACAAAGGGTGAACAGGATCGTAATGCTGGAGCGGATTCGCCAAAAGGAACAGGAGAATCTACGAAAGGAAATTGCCCGGGACTTTCATGACGAAATGGGAAATCAACTCACCCGTATTATCAACTATGTCAGCCTGCTGAAGCTAAATGGAAATGGAAATGGAAACGGAAATGGACACGGCAATGGCAACGGACATGATCTCTACACAAAAGTGGAGGACTCCGCGAAATATCTTTACAACGGGACACGTGATTTCATTTGGGCAATCGATCCCGTAAACGATGAGTTGTCAAAGCTCTTCATCCATATCCGTGACTTCGGAGAAAAACTTTTCGAGGAAAAGAATATCAATTTTCGCGCTTTTAACGGTGTAAAGGAAAAGATCAAATTGCCTTACGGGTTCAGTCGCGAGGCCAATCTGATTTTTAAGGAGGCAATGACGAATGCCTTCAAATCATCACAGGCGCACAACGTAACACTTAATCTAAAAAGAGACGATGCGAACGGCTTTGAGATGAGCCTGGTTGACGATGGAGTTGGATTTTATACCGATGAAATAGAAAAATCGAATGGTCTTCAAAATATTCGGGAAAGAGCCAACAGAATCAACGCCCTTTTACGTATACACAGTGTAAAGAATGAAGGGACCACGATTGTTTTGAATTTTACACTTAATAAAACTTTAAAGTATGGCCTTGCCTTTTAAGAAACGCGTTATGATCGTGGAAGACGATCAGGAAATCAGGAATAGTTTTACTCTTATCGTGAACAGTTCGCAAAAGTTCATGGTAGTGAATGCCTACGGAAGCGCCGAAGACGCTATAGCCAGTCTTAACAGGGACAAGCCGGAAATAGTATTGATGGATATTGAATTGCCGGGCGTAAACGGGATTCATGGCACAAAGGTCATTAAAGACAAGAGTCCGCATACTGACATTATAATGGTTTCCGTTTATGAGGATAGCGAACTTGTGTTCGAAGCGCTTAAGGCTGGTGCCTCCGGGTACATTACCAAAAGCGCGAATTATATGGAGTTATTATCAGCATTAGAAGAAATAGTAAAAGGAGGCGCACCTATGAGTAGCAGAATCGCCCGCATGGTCATTGACAATTTTCATGTCAACCCCAATTCTCCGCTTACAAAACGTGAGACAGAGATCCTTCAACTGATCTCCGAAGGGAAGACCTACACGCAGATTTCCGAAGAACTGTTTATTTCAAAGGAAACTGCAAAAACACACATCAAAAACATCTATTCGAAGTTGCAGGTAAACAGCAAGTCCGAGGCTATCGCAAAGGCCAATTTGGAAAAGCTCATCTGATCTGTCGCGTATTTGTTTCGAATTTTCCATGGTAGCTTACTACGGCTGATTTTTTATTTAACAAATTCATCCTTTGTGGGTGACAGAGAATTCATATTCATCAGTGATCTTTGCTGCCGTTCCTTCAATACATGAGTAGACTTTTCTTCATAAGTTTAGGTTAATGATAAAAACTTCTCAGAAGGACAACCCTCCAGACGGGAGGGTTTTTTGTTTTATACAGTATCCATTCCTGAGTATAAATTTGTTGCCTTGCCTCACCGTTGTAAATAGACATTTAAATCCCTCTAACCATTAAATAGAGAGGATTTCATTTCCATGTACCCCACTTTGAGTTACTCCTCACGCAGGAATATACCATTCCTTAGGTCATTCTTTTGGTAGACACTTTTGACATTTTTGATTCAACATCCTGCCGATCGTTAGGTAACGACTTCAGGGTGGATCTGAATAACGTAAACAAACCTAAATTGTATGAGGAAGATTTTACTCGCAAGTTGTATGTGTCTTACAATTGCATGGAGCAATGTGATGGCACAGGAACGGTCGATTACCGGTAAGGTAACGGCTGAAGAAGATGGATCACCCTTGCCGGGTGTGAACGTTGTCTTGAAAGGTTCAACGACGGGAACAGTAACCGATGCTGAAGGAATTTATAGACTCAGTGTGCCGACAGACGGTGGTACCCTGGTGTTTTCTTTTATCGGTCTGAAGACGCAGGAAATCCTCGTTGGTGAAAAATCGGTTGTCGATCTGCAGATGGGTATGGACATCCAGCAGTTGGGTGAAGTAGTTGTGACTGCAGCGGGGATCGAACGGGAAAAGAAATCGTTGGGCTACAGATTGGAAAATGTGGATGGCACAAAGCTTCAGCAGGTTTCTGAAGCCGACCCATTGCGCGCATTGCAAGGTAAAGTTGCCGGCGTTAACATCACCGGATCGAGTGGTGCACCTGGTAGTTCAACAAGGATAACCATGCGTGGAAACCGTTCATTGCTGGGTAACAACCAGCCTTTGATCGTGGTTGACGGGATTCCGTACGATAACACACAAACCAATACATCAAATCAACTTTCAGGTGGTGGTGCTTATGGTAGCGGTCTCGCCGCTATTGATCCAAACAACATCGAATCAATGAATATCCTGCCTCCCGGGGGAGCAGGTGCCGCTCTTTACGGAGTGAGAGCCGCGAACGGTGTGATAGTAATTACAACAAAAACAGGAACATCCCGCGCTTCCAGGAAAGGACTTGAAATTTCTGTGAACACAAGCTATTCCGTAGAAGAGATATCAGGACTGCCAGATTATCAAAACAAATACGGTACGGGTACTGGTTTTGTATATGGACAGGTAAATGGCTCATGGGGTGCTCCGTTCCAAAACGCAGTTCCCTATCCAACCATTGCCACCATACCCTTGTGGACGGACATTGCTGCCGCGTATCCCGACGCACCGACAACAGTTCCTTATCAAGCTTATCCAAACAACGTAAAGGATTTCTTTAATCGCGGAACGATGTGGGACAATTCTGTTACGCTGACCGGTGGGAATGAAAAGGCCAACTTCACAGCTACAATTTCGAATGTCGATCAGAAAGGTATCGTGCCGGAATCAGGCTTTAAAAGAACAGTTGTCAGTATAGGAGCAAACACCGTGTTGGCAAACAAGGTGACAATAGGTGGAACGATGTCCTATAGCGATAGAACTCAACACGGCCCTCCAGGTGGAGCAAGTAACGCTATCGGAAACGGTTCTGCATTTGCCCGTACCATGTATCTCGGACGTAACTGGGATTTACAAGGTCAGCCTTATGAAAACCCGCTAACGAGGGAAAGTATTTTCTTCGTACCCAAAGCTACAGCAACCAACCCTTATTGGTCAGCGCTATACGACGGCTTTGAAACAAAAGAATCACGTGTGGTTGGTAATCTGAATATTACCTATGATTTCACTGATTGGCTTAACCTCTCTTATCGAATAGGTGTAACCCACTTCAACCAGACGAACCAGGAATGGTATCGTCCAGGTGGTCGTGCCGCAGGCGGCGTCGGTCAAATCATTGACGACTATGTAACGAACACAGAAATTGAATCTTTTCTGATGTTGAATTTCAACAAGCAGCTTAGTGAAGATTTCACGTTAAAAGCATTTGTTGCTCACAATATCAATCAACGTGTTCGGGAGCAGCAAGGGTACCTTGGAACGGGTATAATAGATTTCAACATAATCGACATGGATAACACCACCAGTGTATTGAACTTCGGCGGGATATACACCAAAAGGAGGTTGATCGGAGTGTTGGGTGAAGTTCAGTTGCAATACAGGGACTATCTCTTCCTGACTGTTAACGGAAGGAACGACTGGTCTTCTACACTGCCAGAAGCAAACAGGAGTTTCTTTTATCCCGCGGTCTCAGCGTCTTTCGTTTTTACCGAGGCGCTTAATATGAACTCATCGATATTGACGTCTGGTAAGCTCAGGGCGAGCTATACCCGTGTTGGTAATGATGCTAATCCTTACTTGTTAAATACAACGTTCACGCTGAA
This sequence comes from Chryseolinea sp., assembly GCA_035316905.1. Lineage (GTDB taxonomy): Bacteria > Bacteroidota > Bacteroidia > Cytophagales > Cyclobacteriaceae > Chryseolinea. The sequence continues at coordinate 4,594 of DATHIE010000231.1, forward strand.
CCCGCAATTCGTTTCTCAAAGCGTCCAGTTTCCATTTAAAGGAGTACCAGGCGTTACGTTGGGTAATTTGCCAGGCACAAATGACATCGTGCCGGATCCCAACCTGACTCCGGAATTTACCAATACATTCGAGCTCGGAACGCAACTGCAGTTCTTTAATAACCGTGCATCATTGGATGTAGCAGTATACAGTTCGATGACTACGAACGGTATTGCGGCGCAATCTTATCCAGCAGTTTCTGGCTATACTAACTATCTGACGAACTTTGGTGATGTCAGCAACAAAGGTATCGAGGTCGGACTGAACCTTACGCCAATCATGACAACCGGTGGATTTGCATGGGATATTAACGCGAACTTCACACATAACCGCAACCTCGTTGAAAAGCTCGCTCCTGGTGTAAATGAAATTGTAATACAAAATTTGTTTGGAGGTGGAATCACGCCTGTCTTAAGGCCAGGTCAGGAGTACGGGATTATGAGAGGTTCGGTTGATGCGCGCGATGACGAAGGCAATCTGCTCATAGATCCATCCAACGGTCAACTCATCGCTTCGCTTAATCCAGCAATTGTCGGCAATCCTAATCCGGATTTTATTGTGGGCTTGACAAATACATTTACCTACAAAGGAATAAGACTCTCTGTCTTATTCGACTGGAAACAAGGTGGAGATATTTACTCAACAACAGTTAATCAGCAGCTGGGAAGGGGAGTAACACGTGACACTGAAAATCGCGAAATGAATTATGTGATCCCTGGTGTAATTGGAGATGTGAATACTTTGGAGCCCATTTTGGACGATGAAGGGAACAAGATACCCAACACCATCCAGGTTGAGGCTAATGACCTTTATTTTGGCCGGACCTTTGGAACAAACTCTGCCGATGAATGGAACGTGTTCGATGCTACCATAGTGAGGCTGCGTGAGGTTGGATTAGGATACACTCTTCCAAAGAGCTTGTTGGCAAAAACTCCATTCGGATCAGTGGTCATCACGTTGACAGGAAGAAATCTATGGTACAATGCACCGAACTTCCCTAAATACTCAAAGTTCGATCCTGAAACCAGCACATTCGGAACTTCAAACGCGCAGGGATTCGAATATGATAACGTACCGTCAGTGAGAAGGTATGGCATTAACCTGCGACTAACATTCTAATTCTAAAGAGATTTATTTATGAAGAAGATATTAAAGATTGCTAAAAAGCCATTGATTGCATTGCTCGTATTGTTGAGTGCCGCTGGTTGTAGTGATTTCCTGGACATCAATACGGATCCAAACAATCCGCTTGACTCGCGACTTGATCAAATACTTCCAACTGTTCAAACGGTTATTTTTGAAGGATTGGGCAACGGCTCTGGCGGTATGTCCGACCTTACGTCTCAGTACGTCCATCATACCGTTCAACGTGTAAATTCGAACTTTTACTTTTTTGCTGGTAACGAGTTCAACATCGCATCTGCGTGGCCTAATCTATATGCAGGTGCGCTAATGGATTTGAATGTTATGGTCAATAAAGCAACAGAGCGGGAATCCTGGCATTATTTGGGTATCGCGCAAATACTTAAAGCCTATACTTATAGTCAAATGATTGACTTATGGGGTAAGGTGGCGTATTACGAATTTGGGCAGGGAACCGCAGCCCCATTCGCGGCTTACGACGAAGGCGCAGTGGTTTATCCTGAATTGTTGAACTTATTGAAGGAAGCAGTAGTGAACCTCGAAAAAGACGTGGAAGAAACACCTGGCGGGGATGATCTCATTTACGGTGGAGCTACAATTAGATGGATCAAGCTTGCGAATTCAATAAGGCTTAAGCTTTACAACAATGTTCGAAAGACTGCAATGTATGATGCAGCCGAAGTCGCGGACATTATTAACAATCAGGATGTGATCAGCAGTATGGATGACGGGTTCCGGCTTTTGTATGGAACAAGCAACAATCCCGACAACAGGCATCCATTGTTCAAGCAAGACTACGTAGACAATGCGCCAAACTACATCGATCCCTATTTCTATCTCATCATGAAAGGGGACCCGAGTCTGCCAGAGTTTAATCCAATACTTAGTGGTATTGAGGATCCGCGGGTGCCATACTATTTCTACAATCAGCTTGCGGGTGATGACCCTCAAAATCTAACGACATCTGCTTATTGGGGTGACTTCCTTTCAATTTGGTTTGCTTCCCTTAACATTGACCCTAACGAAGGTTTCGACCAGACGCAGTCGCAGACAGTTGTGGGATTATATCCTTGTGGTGGCGCGTTTGATGACGGCTCTGGTACTACCGCAGGCGTTGGAGCAGGACAAAATCCGGGCCTTGGCGGTGAGGGTTATGCCCGACTTTACCCTTATCTGGCACATTTATACACCCGTGCCGAGCTGAGCTTAATGAGTGGTGCCCCTGGCGATCACCGGGCACTCTTCGAACAGGCGATGCGCGCCTCCTTTGATGAAGTAAATAACATGGGCGCAGATCCTGTTCCAAATGAAGATGCCTACATCACTGCCGTGATGGCGCTCTACGATGCCGGTTCGACACAGAAAAAACTGGAGTTGATCCTTACTGAGAAATGGATTGCAAGCTTTGGCTTCAGCCTGGATTCGTATACCGACTATAGACGTACGGGCTACCCGGTAATGTTTGATCCTAATACTGACGGCAATCCTTTTACAATACTCGGAAGGTCTTATCCAGTGTCGATACCCTATTTCGTGGATGACCTGCAGATCAATCCGAATGCAGCGCCTCAGCGCAACCCGGGAACAGACAAGATATTCTGGGACGTCGATTAATATTAACCCTAACGCGATATGAAATACATAATGAAATATAGTTTTATACTCTCTCTCGTTCTCCTCGCACTTTCATGTCGAGATGAGGATCTTGTGAGATTTCCCGATGTTGCGACTGGGGTAAACGCAAGATTGATACTTTATCCAGAGAGATCTTATATCAATTTTGCAGACCTCGGGAATGCCGCCATTGCATTCGATGTGTATTCAGAGAACACCGACCTGGAGGAGATTGTTTATTCCGCCACATTCGTTGAAGCCAGTTCACCAAACACAGTGTACCCAACGGTTCCGGCGATCACTGTGCCGGGAAGCGCTTTCGTCAGTGGTAAGGCAACTGACGTGGAAATCACTGCAGAAGAACTTGCTGCAGTGTTAAACCTGCCAGGTGGAAAGGACTATTTCGAAGGTGGTGACAAGGTAACGTTTACTGCGCAAGCAAAACTTACCGATGGGCGCACGTTCGATGCCAACAATTCAGCACCCAGTATAACAGGTGGAACGTTTCCGAGCTTTACATTGCAATTTGACGTATTCGTAGGCTGCCCATCACCACAAGATGTCATTGCGGGGGAATACTGGTCCATCATGGAGTACAATGACGGCGGCGAACCCGTGGGCGACACGGTTGACGTTGACGTT
>DATHIE010000232.1:0-11071 GCA_035316905.1 Chryseolinea sp.
AAAGTATCATTGCAATTAAATTTGAGTACCAGATTGTGAATACCCTGTGTTGGACTAATGCTGACCACGAAGTCTTTCAGGCCGACATCAGTCAGGCCGACTTCTAGTTGTCCTGTTCCGATGACTTGGCCATTTTCGTCATCAAGTAACACTTCGAGAGTTCCTCCTGAGAAATACGTTGGGGCTAAAGTTACTCCGATCTTTATTTGTCCGACGTCAGTAAGATCTATGCCACCATATTTCAATATAGCTTCATGATTTGGCAACACCAGCGTCATCTCTTCATCGACGTTAGGCATTAAATCCTTGGTTACTAGAAACGTCATTGCCTTCTTCTTTTCCTTGAATTTGTCTGCCCCGATAAGTGGGTAGGAGAGTGAAATGACCTTCGTTGCCGTCAGAGGTTTTATTCCGTTGGCACCTTTGTCAGTGTAAGAGGCAGTAAAGATGTAGGTTCCTTCTTTGTCTGTCGGCTTGTGCTTGTTCAATGCATAAGTGCCCTTATGTGGTAGTCCTTTTGTTACCCCTTTTTTATTGAGAGACATTATGTAACGGATCATTTTTTCAGTTTCGTTCGTACCGAGTTGAGGATGTGGCGACATCATGAGATCTCCCCATACGCCCGATCCGCCTTTGATCACTTTATGCACCAGCGTTGTGATTGCCGATTCGTTGCCCGCGTATTTGTCCGCAAGTTGTGTAAGAGTCGGTCCAACCGATTTTTCGGTGGCGTTGTGACATGCCTTACAATCAGAGCTTTCGAACAACGTCTTTCCGACAAGATTGGCGGACGCCTCCATGTTAGCCTGATGACCCTGAATAACCTCCGTCACATCATGACCTTGTTGCAGATAATCGGCAGTGAATGTTATAGCTGTTGGATTGATACCATTGTTTACGCTACCATCCTCGGAATCCTTAACGTCAACGCTATAATCAAAATTGGAATTGCCCCAGTAAAATTTACTGTTTCCTTTGAACGTAAAATTGATCTCCGGCAAGTCATTTCCCGCGATGATCAACAACTCGCTCTTTGCACTTTCGCCGGAAGGATCTGTAACGGTAAGGTTGACCTTATACTCTCCGGATTTTTGGAAGACATACGTTGGATTCTTCTCTGATGATTTTTCACCATTGCCAAATGTCCATTCAAAAGTGAGTTCATCACCGTCATAGTCTTTGGACTCATCAGCATTGAGCTTAACAGAGAAAGGAGTTTTTCCTACCGTTTTATCCGTCTTGATCACGGCAAGTGGCGCACGGTTCGCCGAAGAATACGCGATATGCACCAGTCTTGCATCAATATTTTGTGTGAACCAGTTCGTTCCATATTCCAGCGCATACATGTCGCCGTTTGGACCGAACACAACGTCGACAAGATTATTGAAGAGCGTGTTCGGAAGAAACCTCTCCATCCTAACATAGTTTCCTTTTTCATCAAGTGTAACGGCCATTACCCATCCTCTCATCCAGTCATATGCAAAAAACTTCTTATCGTAGTACACGGGAAATCTGTTTTCAGATTCCGGGTATTCGTCGATATAGAATACCGGACCAGCCATAGCGTTCCGGCCACCTTCACCAACGATCGGAAATTCTTTTGATGTCGAGTAAGGGTAGTAGATCATGGGTGGTACGGCTTCAGGCAGTTCTTTTGCACCGGTGTTGTTGGGTGACGTATTCATCGGCTTCTTGGGATCGAACAGTGCACCCGACTTATTAGCGCCATAGTCATAGTCGTTATAGGCAAAATTGTTTCCGATGAAGTATGGCCAGCCATGATTTCCCGCTTTCCTTGCCTGGTTGATCTCATCGTATCCACGCGACCCGAATCCAACGCTATCCTTACCTGCATCCGGTCCGACATCTCCCCAGTACAGAAATCCTGTTTTTGAATCCACGGAAATTCTAAATGGATTTCTTACGCCCATTACATATATCTCGGGTTTTCCTTTCGATGGATCGCTGAACAGGTTTCCGTCAGGAATAGAATAAGTGCCGTCATCCTCAGGCTTGATGCGAAGGATCTTGCCTCTCAGGTCGTTGGTATTCCCCGAAGATTTCTGTGCATCCCAGGCAGAACGACCCGGTTGTTCATCCATCGGACCATATCCAGTAGCTCGGGGGCTGGTATTATCTCCAATGGAAATATATAACAGGCGGTCGGGACCAAACTCCACAGATCCCGCGGAATGACAACATTCGTCGCGTTGCGTCGGCACGGTTAACAATATTTTTTCGCTCGCCCGATATAATGAATCGCCGACAAAAATGAATCGGGAAAGTCTTTGTATGGCCTCTTTGCCAACAGGGGAGTAGTAGAGATAGATCCAATGATTCTTTTGATAGTCTGGGTCGACCGCGAGGCCAAGCAATCCGTCTTCAAGTTCACTGAATACTGGAAATTTGATGACAAGGTTGGTTTTGTTTTCTGTTTTTTTGAAAAGCTTGATATTACCACGACGTTCTATGAAGAGCACATCTTCATTTGGAAGGACGTCGAGTTCCATTGGTTCGTTAAGATTGAAGTCCATCACAACTTTCTGGAATCTGTTTTCTTCAGGGGCAACTCTTGCGTTGTTGTAATCGACTGGAGTTCCGGGTCCCGCGGCATATTGAATACCTCCCCAAAGCAGTTCAAGAAAGTCTTTGTCCTGGTAACATTCGTTGGTGTGTCCGAGTCCGGTATACCATGTCCTTCCTCCATCAAAGTCGCGATACCATGCGATTGGATGGCTGTCGCCGTTGGTTCCGCCCAGGTAGGATTTTTCGTCAAGGTTTAAGAGGATGTTTATCTCCGGCCTGATGTCCTTATAGTTGTACCATTCATCAGTTCGCTGCCAGCTTTCAGGCAGATGTTTCGTTGAAATGTGAGCATTGTCCACCACCTTCACCGTTGCGTCGCGCACATTGGGATCATTCGGATGACCATTAAAATAAGCGCCCACGAGATCGCCGTACCATTGCCATTCATATTCCGTATCAGCCGCCGCATGCACTCCCACAAATCCACCTCCGGCTTGTACCCATCTGTTCATTTCCAGCTGTTGTGCATCGTTCAGAACATTTCCGGTTGTGTTTAGGAAGACTATAACATTATAATTCTTTAGTGTTTTCTCGCTGAACACATCGCTGTTCTCTGTTGTATCCACGCTGAACCCGTGTTGCTTACTCATATTCCGGATGGCATCTATCCCAGCGGGGATTGATTCATGCCGGAAGGAGGCAGTCTTCGAAAAGATTAAAACTTTTATTTCGCGTGTATCTCGAGTCAGGTAGAAGTATGCAGCAACTGCCAGGACAAGCAATGCGATAAGGACCTTATAGCGCTTTTTCATAGCCACCGGATTAAATAAAAATGGTTATTTGAGTCAAAGTGACTCAAATATATGATAAATTTGTATTCGATCAAATTTGTGTGGTTCTTGATAGTACTATTAATCTTTTAAAATTTTCGTTGGAATGATTGAAAAGATCAGGAAATACGTCAAATCGCTTGAAAAGGATGCAATCCCTCAGCTGTCAATAAACTGTGTGATATTCGGTTTTCACGAAAAAACGCTGAAAGTTATTGTGAACCGGATTCCTTTGGGGAATTCAACCATGTGTGTTCTTCCCGGCGGGTTCATCAAGCAGACTGAAGATCTGACCGATGCGGTGGAAAGAATAGTCAACGAAAACACGGGCCTGCAGAAAATACTGTTCAAGCAGTTTGCTGTGTTTGGAGATGCGTCCAGGTCGTTCGGTGCGGAGTTTTCGGCGATGGCTGAACTGTTCACCGATGAAGACAAGCAAACTTTGAAATGGTTTTCAAACCGGTTTCTTACAATTTGTTATCTGGCGCTTGTGGATTATGATAAGATCGAACTCAAGCCGACCCAATTCATGGAAACGGCGGAGTGGCTTTCTGTGGAAAAGAGGAAAATTCTGGCGATGGACCACGGGGAGATACTTAAGAATGCTATGCAGACCCTCCTGAAGGAACTTCCGCATTCTCCGATAGCTTCGAACCTGTTGCCTTCAAAATTTACTTTACCTGAACTCCATGCATTAGTGGAAGCTATCTTGGGAAGGGAGATTGACAGGCCAAACTTCAGAAGAAAAATCCTTAGTAGTGATTTGTTGGTAAAGGTTGGTCAGGATAATTCTGGAAAACGAAGACCTGCGGATCTATATACTTTCAAAAATGGGAAGAAGACAAACCTAAATGACGAGTATAAATTAGGATTTTGAGTAAACCCTTGTTGTTTTCATCAGCCGTACCGTTGGAAAGGCAATGCCAATTGATTGGTAACTAATCCCGATCTGGCAGGAAGACCTCACCCTTCGAAAGCAATCGTGCCGTTCTGATCACTCCCGATCTGCCAATCCTAATCTTGCCATTTTCCATCCAGTGCTCCAACTTAACAGTGAACTCCCCGGAAGGATGCTCAACTGAATAGGAATTAATACCGTCTTTAACTATGGCGATGCCTTCGGCTACGGATCCTGGCAGTAAACAAGCCGTTGCGGTCGTAACAGCACCAAGCACTCCAATGGCATCATGTACCACATGAGGGATAAATGTTCTTGTAGAGACCATTCCACCATTTTTCGGTGGAGCGATAATGCACATCTTCGGAACTGTTTTTTTCGAAACGTCGCCAAGGTTCATCAACGGTCCCACTGCGAGTCGTATCTGCTCCACCTTTTTTCGAAGCGCTGCATTGGCTTCAAGTTCTGACAGAGCTTCATAGCCCGTAATTCCAAGATCCTTTGCCCGGATGATTACTTCGGGCATTCCGTTGTCGATACAGGTTATTTCAATGCCTTCTATCAAGTCGATGGAACGACCAGTGGGAAGCAATGCTCCGCAAGTCGCGCCTTCTATGTCGAGGTAGTTGCAAATGATTGGAGCAGCGGTTCCGGGCACTCCGTCTACTCTCGCGCTACCCGCATAGTTAATTATAGCTCCTGGAGTTTCCAGGGTAACTTCACAAATGCTGCCGGTGTTTACCATGTTGATCCTGGCCGTTGTAGTTGGATTAGTTGCCTTGAACAAACCGCATTCAATGGCGAATGGTAGGACTGCGGCAAGAATGTTCCCACAGTTCTGGGATGAGGATACCTCACCAGCGCCGACAACAACCTGGAGAAAAAGGTAGTCAAGGTCAGCATTGGAATTTTTCGCACGACTTACAACGGCTACCTTACTGGTCAGCGAAGTGGCTCCACCTAATCCATCGATCTGCCTTGGATCTCCTGAGCCAACTCCTTCCATAGCCTGAAGAACAAGCCGATTGCGTTCAGTCGGGTCATCAGGAAGATCGCTTGCGTTGAAGAAAAGACCTTTTGATGATCCACCCCGGAATTGCATGAAAGGGATACTTCGTTGGGCCATTTTAGTCAATAAGGTTTTGCAGGCTTTTCAGCGTGGCCCGCGACATGACCGGTTCGACGTTGTGACTGATTAGCATCGACACGACTGCATCCAACTCATGACTTCTTCGTAACGCATGTGTTTTGCTTCCCTCAATGAACCGATCAATCAGTTCGTCTTTACCACCGATAAGAGCGCTGATTTGCGACCGCATATATTCTTCTAATCCCATTGACTGGCTCGCGTTGATTGCTTCACCGATCACAGCTGCAAATCCTTTATAGACGATGGAGCGTAGTAACTTATGGGTTGCAGCGTCGCCGACCTTATCGCTTAAGATGTTGATGTCGAGTTTATATGGGCTGAGCATATCGAAAAATCTGGCGGCTCCGGGACCTGAAACGAGAAACGGGCTTTTTATTCCCTTAGCCGGTACAGGCGCCATGATCGCTACGTCCGCCACCAATGCGTGAGTTTTTGCGAGAATGGTGGCGACATCAATTTTCGTCTGTGGCGATGCGGTGTTCATTTCAACAAATATTTGTCCCTTCTCTAAAACAGGGAACACGTCGTTAGCCACCTCTACAGCCACTGAGGCAATATTGACACTTAGGATAAGGTCAGAATCGCGCGCAGCCTCGGCGTTGCTGGAAACAAGTCGAACATTAGCGTGGAGAGCCCGTTTCGGTTCAGGGTCATAGCCCACAACATTTAAACCGAACGAGGCAAGATCATTTGCAAAATGGCTGCCCGCTTCACCAAGACCTAACACTGCGACTCTCATACTTTCGCTCATGTTTTTTTTATTTTTCCCAACCGTAAATTTGCATTGAAGTTTTTCCCTGCCGGAGTTGCTTGCGGATGTCTCCCTCACGCTCTTCACGTGCCTTCGCTTTTTTCACCGTTTCTTCAGCAAGATTTTTCGGAACGATCACAACTCCGTCTCTATCTCCAACGATATAATCTCCCGGATTGATTAATACCCCCCCGATAACGATCGGCATATTCAATGTTCCATCCTCGAAGCTTGAAGTCCCTTTAATACATATACCCCGGCTAAATACAGCAAAACCCAATGCCTCAATTTCGTCCGCATCGCGAATACACGCGTCAATCACTAGGCCGGCAATGCCCTGTGTTTTTGCTCCAAGGCTCATGAGATCTCCCCAATACCCGGCTTCATAATAATCAGAACAATGTGCAATGATCACGTCTCCTTTTTTCGCAGATGCATATGCCCGATGCAGTATCTTGTTGTCTCTCGGCATGGTGTGAACAGTATATGCGGGTCCAAACACTTTCATTCCTTGCGAGATGGGCTTGATAGCAGATGGTAGATTACCTTGTTTGCCCATTGCCTCGTGAAGGGTCGCTGTTGAGAATTTGCTTAGTTCCAGAGACATAATTGTGATAATGGATTAGAATATTGATGATGTAATTCGTGGTACCTGACTTTGATGTGCTTCAGCGAACTGGATTTGTTTCTGTCCTGAAATCCTTCTGGCATGATTGGCACGCCTGGACGCAAGTTCAGCATAATAATCTTTCAAATAGGTCTGCGCTCCCATACAATTCATAGCCGCTTTCTTTTTTTCCATTACTGAAGTAATGTCGACAAAGATGTCAGGTACAAAACCACATAGTTCAGGTTGGTGAGGCTCAAAGGAATACCATGCCGGCGGATCAATATTCTTGAAAGCACTTGGCACTCCTGCGCCAGATGACAATAGTCTTGCGCGTTGCACCGCCTGAAACGCTAACGGATGGTCTGGGTTAAATGGATCTTTTTCGCTATGTGTTAAGATCACGGTTGGCTCGAAATCTCCAATCAGGTTTGTGAGTTGTTCCACCCGCTCATCTGTGACTCGCATTGGGTAGTCTCCCCAATCGAGGAATTGAATAGGCGTACTCAATATATTAGCGGCTTGTTGTGCTTGTTCGTGCCGGATTTTTTTGACACTTTCGACGCTTCTTTTAGGATCCTCCTTCCAAAGCTCTCCCGATTCGCCGCGCTCCCCGTACGACAATGCGACTACGAGAGTTTCCGCTCCATCTTCTACGGCCTTGGCAATTGTACCTGCGGCCCGCCATACAAAGTCGGCGGAGTGAGCTCCCACTACTAATAATTTTTTCCTCATGCTTCTGATATAGTTTCGGGCATCGGCGTTCCACGCGTGTGAAAAGTTGATATCGTGGGCAGCCCCCAGGCTTGTCCTTTTTTGCGCTCCTCCAACGTCCAGACTACCGTTTTATGATCGGGGTCTGTGATCAGGCGAGCAGTTGTATTTGCAATTTCAACACGGTTCCCACCGGGCTCATATACGTAAAGAAAGAATGTCTGCTGAATGGTGTGCTTATGTGGACCTGTTTCGATCTGGATACCATTCTCAAGGCAGATGTCTGCTGCTATTAATACTTCTTCACGACTGTTTGCTGCATAGGTGACGTGATGGAAACGACCCTTCATGCCCAACGCGTCGTGTGTTACTGCAAGGTCGTAAGACTTTGAATTCACCATAAACCACACTGCCTGTGGATGCATATCGTTCAGGTTATTCACAATCGTTTCACTCATAATACCACCGAGGTTCGTAAGGTGAAAATCCCGAAAAGCGCGCACATCATTTGCGAACAAATTGAGATGATCGATGCGCCTGACGTTAATACCTTTCCCGGGAAACTTGCTTGCTGTGTTTTTCAGCGCTGACTGATCCGACGGCGTGCACCGATACTTTTCTGTTTCAAAATAGAGTTCTATCAAATGACCATCAGGTGAACGAAACTCGTAAGCAGGGCCGTGGCCAAGATCGCCATCATTCCATCCAATACCAAGACCGGTAGATTTGATGGCCATGATCCTTCGTTCCAGTGCCTGCGTACTACGTGCGCGCCAGGCGAAGTGACGCATTCCGGCTTGAGAACACGCCGTCAGTTTTAGGGTATGGTGTTCGTAGTCGTCGTAAGCTCTCAAATAGATGGAGTCACCCTGCGTTGCAGTAATTGACATTCCCATGATCTCCGTAAAAAAACGACAGCTTGCGTCGAGTTTTGGCGTGAGTATTTCGACATGGCCAAGGTGGGCAATATCCCAGATGGTTTCTTGCAAAGCGTGAATCTGATTTTAGTTGAATGTAAAATACAAAGTTGGGGTTTTGAAACCGCGTGTCCGTACACGATTCGATATTTTGTGGATACAAATAGAACATCCCTTTCGAGGAATACGGATGGGGAATTAAAGACGGAATCTTTGTTTTGACCAAAAAAACATCCATGGATGATAGAATGGACATGGCAGTCCGTCTTTAAAAGTGCCGGATTGGCAGAAAATAGGAGGGAACCTTTTCGAACATTTAGCGGGTCAACTACATTTGTTCAATGGAGCGAATCGTGCAATTTGATGGCCTTTACGGAGACGCTAATTCCCACCCGAACGGAGAATATCTCTTTTCAGAATTACTTGAAACAAGGAGCAAAACCTTTGACTGGATAATTCAACCGCATATACATGCGAATCTGTTTCAAGTGTTTTTTATTGAATCCGGATCGTTTCGTTTTCAGGACGCAAGGGGCGAAAGAGAACTGCATGGACCGTGCCTTTTGATCATACCACCGGCGGCGCTACACGGCTTCGTTTATGATAACAAATGCAGAGGTCGCATCCTGACCATATCGGACTCGCTACTGAACAACTTGTTTCCCAATTCGCCAGCAGTTGCACCAATGCTTGAAGGAATCGCGTACCTGACTTCTTTTGATCGCCCTTATTCGCCGGAAAGCATAAGTCAGTTGATTGAAGCAATAGACGACGAGTTGTTTGACAATAAAACTGAGAAAAGAATTATGCTTCAGATTTGTCTGCAGCGTCTGTTCCTAGTACTGTTTCGATTGTGGAAAGATCGTGACTCGTCTGCCGTTGGTGTGAACAATTCAGCCCTTCAATATTTTCAAAAGTTCAAACAATGTGTTCGCCAGGCCGGAACAACGAGTAGTATCGCGGAAATCGCAAAGGAACTCGCCATAACTCCAGTTCATCTCAATCGCATCTGCAGGTCGATTGCTGCCAAATCGGCGAGTCAGCTGTTACAGGCGTACGTCCTCGAGGAAGCCCGAAAATATCTGACATACACTTCGTATTCGGTTTCAGAAATTGCTTATACACTTCATTTTGAATATCCGAATTATTTCGCGCGGTTCTTTAAAAAGCATACTGGAATTACTCCAACAGAATTCCGGGATAAAAAACTAGCGGGTCCAAGTGTTGCGCGCTAGCATGTGAGTCGGGCCACTTGGATCTTAAGCTGTGCGAATGCCTTTCCCTCAGTCTTCAGACTGAAAAACCTCACAACAAAACTTTGTTCCAACACCGATAAATCCCCGCTGTCTCTAAATTGATTCTCGCAATAATTAAAGAACGCTCGTTGGAAAAAATAATGACCAAAAGCAATTACCTTAATAAAGGTCAGAAAATCGATGGGATGTCAGTCAGAAAAAGCCCAAATGCGCGTGAATTTCGGCACGTGTATCAAATGAGTCATAGAATGTAACAAGCAGGATAGTTTGCGGCAGGTGAGTGCAACAGATTTGACTACCGGTTTTTAGCCACCGGTTTTCAATATGAAACAACTCACAGATCGGGAAAAGAAAATTTTGGAGCTGATCGGGCAAGGCCATTCATCAGCACAGATCGCATACGTTCTGCATATCAGTACGCACACTGTTGACAGCCACCGAAAGAACCTGTTATTGAAGTTTGATGCGAAAAATTCGGCGGAGTTGGTGCGCAAGTCCTTACAACCGGGCAATAATTCAGACCTAAGCTAACCTAACATATGAAGCGAGTCTACGAATCCTCGTGGCCGGATTTGCCTATAGTTCAATTTCGGCGTTGTTACCTTGGCCGATCTGTATCCCCATGGTTATTTAAATTGTTCATTATCATTTTCATCGCGACGCCTGGTTATTCACAGCAGCAGAGGCTTATCACGGGGAAGGTGACGCATAAAAATGACGGCATTGGGCTTCCAGGTGTCAATGTAGTATTGAAAGGTACGGCTATTGGCACTGCAACGGACGTGAACGGAAGCTATACACTCTCTATTGGTGAATCAAGCGGCGTTCTAATCTTTTCGTTTGTGGGATTTGAAACTCACGAGATCGTAGTGGGAGGGCGGTCGACAGTGGATGTGTTGTTGGTTCCTAACATTACTCAGCTTTCCGAGGTTACGATTACAGGAACTGGAGTTCCGGTAGAACGTCGCAAGCTTGCGTTTGCCGTTGAGTCGGTCACATCCAGCCAGCTTCCTGCAACTCCAACTTCCAGCTTGGATCAAGCCCTTATTGGGCGAATTCCTGGCGCACAAATATCATCCATTGACGGTACCCCTGGAGCTGAGATGAGCATTATGTTGAGAGGTATAAACACCATCAATCGCGGTACGATGCCAATGATCATGGTAGACGGAGTTCAGATGGGAGCTACGTTGATCAGTTCGATTGATGTTAGCACGATCGATAAAGTGGAAGTAATTCAGGGTGCCGCTGCGTCCTCTATTTATGGTGCGCAGGGAGCTAATGGAGTAATTCAGATTTTCACTAAGCGAGGTAAAGCTGGAAAAATGGCCATTGATTTTACTGCCGGGTGGTCACGAAGCGAGCAATTGAATGTTGGCGGGTTGCGAAAAGGCATGTACCATGCATTTGATACGAACGAAC
>DATHIE010000233.1:0-7988 GCA_035316905.1 Chryseolinea sp.
AGAATTCAGCAATTGGCTTGCTCTGACAAATGGAACTGTCGGCAAGATGGGGGCAGATATTCTTGTCATGAGTCAGAACGAGATCGGAGAAGTTGAAGAGCTCGGAGAGGGCGGCGGCAAAAGCAGTTCGATGCCACACAAGAACAACCCGGTGCTCAGTGAAGCGATGGTTGCTTTGGCTACCCTGAATGCATCTCTGCAATCGCGAATGTTACAGGCGCTTGTTCACGAAAATGAACGTGACGCCACGGCATGGATACTGGAATGGGAGACGTTGCGTCAAATGCTGCTTTATACTGCAGCTTCTTTGTCCCACGCGATAAAGGTCAGCGCAGAGATGAAAGTTCACACAGAAACAATGGAAGGAAATGTTTCGGCATTCCTGACGAAAAACGGAAAGTGACCAGCCTGGACTGATGAAACAAAAAACACAAGTGCTCATCATTGGCGCCGGTCCCGCAGGTTTAACGCTGGCGTTGTTGTTGGAACGGGCGGGGATCCAAACGAGAGTACTTGAAAGCCGCAGCCGCGAATACGTTGAATCGCGGGCAAGGGCAGGCCTGCTTGAACAAAATACGGTTGACCTTTTTAATGAATTAAACGTCGCTGATCGTTTGAACCGCGAAGGCCTGAGACATCTCGGTGTGATTCTCAGCTTCAATGGTGAACGATGCCGAGTTCCATTTGATCGGCTTGCCGACGGAAGAGTGATAACCATCTATGGACAGCAGGAGGTTCTTAAGGATTTAATAAAGTCGTGCGGTGAACGCAAAATTACTATTGAATTTGACACCGAGGTAAAAGCAGCCGAGAAGATCGATTCGGCAGAGCCTGTTGTTTTCCACCGCAGCAATAACATTGAACAGAGTATTAGCTGTGACATCATTGCCGGATGTTATGGGTATCATGGGATTTCCAGGAAACTACTGCCTCAAAATTCTTACAAGGAGTATACGAGAGATTATCCGTTTAGCTGGTTGGGGATCCTCGCTTTCGCTCCTCCCGCGACGGAGGAGTTGATATATTCCTATCATGAAAGAGGGTTTGCACTTCATAGTCTTCGTTCAGAAAGTGTCAGTCGTCTTTATCTGCAGGTTGACAATAGCGATTCGGTCGGGAACTGGACGGATGAACAGATCTGGAACGAACTTGACATCAGGTTATCCGATAAACGGGGCTTTAAGGTTAACAGGGGGGAGATATTTGAAAAAGCAATAACGCCCATGCGAAGTTTCATGATTGATAACATGCAATACGGTAGATTATTTTTAGCCGGAGATGCTGCTCATATCGTACCGCCTACTGGAGGAAAAGGGCTTAACCTGGCCGTTGCCGACGTTAAATGGATGGCGTCAGCATTGATCGAATGGTATAAATCAGGAGATGATTCTCTCCTGACTTCATACAGTTCAAATTGCTTGCGGCGTATATGGAGAGCACAGGATTTCTCAAACTTCATGACCTACCTTTTTCACAGACAAGCGCCGCATGGCTCGTTCGACTATCATCTTCAAAAGTCACGTTTCGACTATATCGGTCGCTCTGTCGCACAGGCGACTACAATTGCTGAAAATTATGTAGGACTCAAAGAGATATGAATAGCCGTCGAACTAAATCACAAATTCACACACGTTGATGAAGGGCAACTACCGCTATACTATACTTGGATTACTGTTCCTGGCGACCACGATCAATTACATAGACCGGCAGATCATTGGTCTGTTAAAACCCACGCTTGAAAAGGAATTTGAATGGACTGAACAGGATTATGCAAATATCGTTTTCTGGTTTCAGGTGATGTACGCGATCGGTTATTTACTTGCCGGGAGATTTGTTGATAAAGTGGGAGCGAGGATCGGTTACGGCATCTCAGTGCTTTTGTGGAGCATTGCCGCCATGTTACACGCCTTAATGCGTTCGACGACAGGTTTTGCAATTGTCCGTGGCGGTTTGGGATTTTGGGAGGGAGGCAATTTCCCTTCAGCGGTCAAGGCTATTGCAGAATGGTTTCCGGTTAAGGAACGTTCTATTGCCAGTGGAATAATGATTAGCGGCACCACCGTTGGGCCAATCCTCGCCCCAGGTATTGTCATTTGGCTTGCTGAAAGGTTTAGTTGGCAGATAAGCTTTGTCGTGACCGGCTCCCTTGGACTTATATGGCTAGTACTTTGGTTTTTTCTATATAACAAGCCCGAGAATTCAAAACGTTTAAGCGAAGCTGAGCTGAAATACATACAATCAGATTCTGGAGATAGTTCTACTGTAAAAAAAGCAGCCTCGTGGGGTACCCTTCTTGGAAAAAAAGCAACGTGGGGATTTTTGAGTGCTACATTGCTGACCGATCCGGTATGGTGGTTTTATTTGTTTTGGCTTCCATCATATCTTGCCAGCAGCGGAATGGACAAGACACAAATTGCTTTCCCTATCACCGTGGTCTATGCGATCACCGCTGTACTTTCAATCGCAGGAGGATGGCTGTCATCATATTTCATTCGTATTGGCTGGAACCTTAATGCAAGCCGAAAGATCACAATGTTAATATGTGTCTTCATGGCGTTGCCGGTAATGACGATTCGGTTTAGCGGTGATATTTGGATTAGTATTATGATTGTAGCGCTCGCTGCCGCAGCGCAGACAATTTGGAAAGGCGTGTTGCTCACCTCGGTCACAGATCAGTTTCCAAAAAGTGTTGTTAGTACCGTAAGTGGCATTGGAGGGCTTGGCGGAGCGGTAGGAGGAATGCTTGCGGCCAAAGCGGTTGGAATATTGTTGGATGGGTACAAGGCAAAAGGTGATATTACGGCAGGCTACAATTTGATCTTTGTTATATGCGGGTTATCTTATGTCATCGCTATTTTTTTGTTTCACGCGTTATCTCCGAAGCTTAGCAAAGTAAATGTTTGACAAATGGATCTTATAAATTGCAACGGCATCACGATACACTATCATTGGATAAATTCCGACAAGGATAAGACATTTGTGCTTATCAATTCACTAGGTACTGATTTTCGCATTTGGGATGATGTAGCGAAAGCATTGCAACCATTTGGCAATATACTGCGATTCGACAACCGAGGTCATGGACTTTCTGATGTTGTAGTGGACACACGCGGCCTTGATGACTATGCCATCGATACGCTTACATTACTTGAAAAGCTGGCAATTCGTAAATGTATTGTCATTGGACTTTCAATCGGAGGAATGATCGCGCAGGTCATGTCCTATAAGACTAGCGGCCTGATCGAGAGGTTGGTTCTATGTGATACTCAATTCAAGATTGGCACGCGCCAATTCTGGGACGAAAGAATAGATGCCGTAAATAAAGGTGGACTGCATTCGATCTCAAATTCTGTAATGGAACGTTGGTTTTCGGAAGATTTCAGGAATAGTGAGCCTTATCGCGTGGCGGGCTACCGCAATATGCTCGAACGAACTCCAGTGATCGGATATGTACGTGCATGTGAAGCTATTCGCAGTGCGGATCTTACTGATATGGCGAAACAGCTGAAAATACCAACCTTGTGCATAGTTGGAGCTGAAGATAAATCAACTACCCCTGAGGACGTAAAAAGTCTTTCTGATCTGATCGCAGGTTCACGCTATGAAGTGATCGAGCGGTCTGCGCATATACCTTGCGTGGATAATCCGGCGATATTAAATAAACTGATTTTAGATTTTATCTCATAGAAAATTATGGACAGTGAATTGTACAAAAAGGGTATGTCAACGCGTCGTTCTGTATTGGGCGATGACCATGTTGACAAAGCAATCAAGGCGACCACTGACTTTGATCGCGATTTTCAGGAATACATCACGACAAGCGCATGGGGAATGGTTTGGGACCGACCAGGCCTTACCAAGCGGGAACGCAGTCTGATAACCATCGCATTGCTCGCAACACTTGGTCACGATGAGGAACTCAAGATGCACTTGAAAGCAACTAAGAATACCGGGGCCAGCGCCGATGATATAAAGGAAGTATTGCTGCACACGGCGATCTACTCAGGCGTGCCCGTTGCAAACAACGCATTTAAAATTGCCCAGGAGTTGTTTAAGGATAATGACAAATAAAATGGAAAAGACAGATTACAATGTGCACCCACCTCATTTGTGTGAGGGTTATAAGTCGACGATTTTTCGGAGCCCTACGAAACCTTTAGTGCCTGTCGCTTCCATGCTAAAGGATATTACTATGCCTGCCTTCGGCGAATCTGTAATCCGTCAATGGGACAATGATCTCACAAAGAACGGCCGTCGTAACGGTGAGCCTATTGGTGAGCGCATCAAGATGTCTGGCCGCGTTACCGATCAATTCAACCGCCCGCTTCAGAATGTGCTCGTAGAAGTGTGGCAGGCAAATTCGGCTGGACGTTATATCCATAAGGCAGAGATCCACGACGCGCCTATTGATCCTAACTTTTTAGGCGCGGGACGGATGCTTACGGACAATGAAGGCCGTTACTCATTTTACACGATCAAACCCGGCGCGTATCCGTGGGGTAATCATCACAACGCATGGCGTCCCAATCACATTCATTTTTCTGTTATTGGCCGGCAGTTTGAACAAAGGCTCGTCACACAGATGTATTTTCCCGGCGATCCCCTGTTCGAATTCGACCCGATATTTCAATCAGTACCTAAACATGCGCGGGAACTGTTAATCGCGAAATTCAGAATGGATTGGACTGAACCCGAGTTTGCGGTGGCTTATGAATTCAATATCGTGATGAGCGGTGCCAACAAAACACCCTTTGAATGATGGAAAAACTACGCGAAACACCTTCACAAACAGTGGGACCTTTTTTTGCCTACGGACTAACGGCCGTACAATACAGTTATGATTATACCAGCATTGCGGATGATCGTCTGGTGGACCTGTCCACAGATGGGAACAGGATTATTATTACGGGGTGTGTATACGATGGACAGGGTAAGGTAGTTCCTGATGCTATGATCGAGCTCTGGCAGGTCGATGGCTCGGGACAATATCGGACAACACCGCTTGAGAAAGACAGAGAGAATTTCATTGGTTTTGGTCGTTTAGGCACCGGTACTCAAGCGGGTTGCCAGTTTTGCTTTACAACGGTTAAGCCGGGCGCATTGGATGGACAGTCCCCGCACATAAATGTTATTTTGTTTATGAGAGGCTCACTGCTACATCTCTATACCCGTATCTACTTCGACGATGAAAAGTCAAACGAAAAGGATCCGCTATTGAATTCCGTTCCATCTGAACGACGTCATACCTTGATTGCAAAACAATCCTCGCGGAACGGTAACACGGAGTACAAGTTTGACATTTATATGCAAGGTGATAAAGAAACGGTCTTTTTTGATGTAAAGAATTGACCATTGAAAAAAAGGTGCGAGAATTAAATTTCAGGGAAATGAAGAAGGTACCACAAATCACGGCGGATCAGGCCGCAGCTTTGGTAACGGATGGCGATACGATATTTGGTGGAGGATTCGGTATGACTGGTAATCCTGTTCACCTGTTGCACGCACTTGCCAAAACAACTACGCGTAATCTTACTTTTATTGGCAATAACGTCGGCGAGCAAAACCTTGGAGGCGGAAGACTGTTACTCAATGGCCAGATCCGGAAGATGATCGGCTCGTTCTTTACATCTAATCCTGATGCTGTAAAGGCGGCACAGAGCGGACAGGTGGAATATGAACTTTTGCCGCAAGGAACATTGGCAGAGGCAATACGCGCCGGTGGCGCAGGGATTGGCGGGTTTTACACACCTACTTCAGCAGGTACTGTCTTAGCAAAACAACGTGAGACAAAACTGATTGACGGTGTGGAGCACGTTTTTATCAAAGGGATCAGAGCAGATGTCGCGTTTATAAGAGCATGGAGAGCTGATGAAGCCGGAAATCTCACTTATCGGCTTACAGAACAAAACTTCAACAAAGCGATGGCAACTGCAGCGGATATCGTAGTCGTTGAGGTGGAAGAAATTGTTCCGCTTGGCAAACTTGATCCCGATTTTATACACACGCCTTGTTGTTATGTGGATTATCTCGTTCAAGCATCCATTAGTGAAGAGTCACTAGGCACATCTGCGTCTGTGAGTGCTTCAAAAAAAACAGATGATTCGCGAACAAATATTGCACGACGGGCCTTCGAAGAATTAAATAGGGGAGATGTGGTAAATCTTGGTATAGGAATCCCGACACTCATCGCTGATTTTATACGACCAGAGGACGGAATTATCCTTCATACGGAGAACGGAATGTTGGGAGTCGGTCCATCGCCGACAGATGGCGGTGCATTACATTATCCGGTTAATGCGGGAAAAATTCCCGTCACGGCACTGCCGGGCAGCAGCTATTTTGACAGCGCTGAATCATTCGCAATGATCAGAGGTGGTCACGTTGATGTAGCCGTCATGGGAGGATTACAAGTAGACGAAGCGGGCAATCTTGCGAACTGGGCCGTCCCCGGAAAACCGTTGCTTGGAGTAGGTGGCGCTATGGATCTTGCTGCCGGCGCAAAAAAACTGATAATTGTAATGAATCATCATAACAGCGATGGATCGGCTAAAGTAGTCGCTAGTTGCACTCTGCCGCTAACTGCAATGAAGGCCGTTGATATGATCATTACCGAGCTTGCTGTGTTTGAATTTCGGGAAGGCAGTCTGACATTGACGGAACTGATGCCAGGTATTACCTTAGAGCAAGTAAAGTCAAAGACATCAGCATCCTTCAAGATCGCGTTATGAACACAAGAAGAAATTTCCTTGCAGCCATAGGAGGCGCGGGCCTGTTACCATTCATTTCCGCATTTAGCAAAAAGGACTTGGTCCTTCCGATTTCCTGCAATTCGTATACATGGTTTACTTTTTACAGCCGGGAAGGAAAAGAATGGTGGCAAGATCCTGACGCTTGTGCTTCCGAATTTTTGCAATCTGGTTTGACGGCTATCGAACCCAGTCTTTCATCTGCGGAAGACGCTGTGAAGATGATTGCTATACTTAAAAAGCATAACATTCAATTGCCTTCCATCTACGTCAATAGTCTATTGCACAAAACAAACGAGGCGTCGAAGTCAATTGATACTGCTCTGTCGATTGCGCGCGAAGTAAAAAAGTATAACACAAAAATTATTGTAACGAATCCTAACCCGATACAATGGGGTGGTCCAGCTGTAAAATCAGATAGTGAATTGTTAGAGCAAAGTGCGAATTTGGAACAGCTTGGCAAGGAGCTTAGGAAACTTGATATGATCCTCGCGTATCATACTCATGATACGGAAATGCTGGCGGGGGCCAGGGAGTTTCATCATATGTTACAGAATACTTCTCCCGAAAATGTCAGATTTTGCTTTGATGTGCATTGGATGTATCGGGGCTCACAGAATTCGCAGGTTGCTGTCTTTAATACGTTGAAAATGTATGGAGGCCGCATCGTTGAGCTTCATATTAGACAATCGGTTGACGGAGTCTGGTCAGAAACTTTCGGTAACGGAGATATCGACTACAAAAAGTTAGTAGGGCCACACCTCGTCATCGAGCAGTGTATTGAAGATAAATCCCCGAACACGATGCGCGCAGTCGATGCACATAAGATTGACCTTGCCGAAGTAAAGAAGATTTTTAATCACTCCTGAACACACCCAAAGACAAACCCACCTAAGCCCCGATACGGCGGCGCCAAGGTGGGCTGGCACATAACCTGCCTGCCGGCAGTCAGGTCTGGACGAAACAAAACTTAATTGGAAGGCCGGTGATTCTTTTCCCCGTCATCAAGAAGGGTATATAAAGAGAATGCACCAACAGCCATTATAATGTCGCGGACCGCTACGTCAAAGTATTGTCCGGTTAATAACAGGTTTATTGCTATTCCAATAAGCCATAGTCCGACAATAATACTTCCTAGTTTTGGCCTTACGAATACTATAATACCTGCGATGATCTCAATCACTCCCACAATATTCATAAATGCTCCTGGTGAGAGGGGAATGACATCTGTAACTACTGGTG
>DATHIE010000234.1:0-4998 GCA_035316905.1 Chryseolinea sp.
ATCCTCGTACTCCTTCCTTACACTCATGCCAAGGTCCACAGCTTTATTTAGGGCGATAAATGCTTTATCCTTTTCACCCAGCTTCGCATAGACACAGCCGCGGGTGTAATAGGGAGCTGGACTGGCATGAAGCGTCATTGCTTTTTCAAAATATTCATCGCTGATATCAAACCGTTCCATGTCGAGCAGTGCGCGGGACAAATAAATGTACCGCTCCCGAAGCTGGTCTCCTTCTGCAAGGATGGGCGCAAGAAGTCTCAAAGCTTCGTCATCGTTGTTCAGTCCAAATTTTACCAATGCCTTCTCCATCATCACCGCCGAGCTTTCTGCCCACTGTACAGGGTTTACGGCCAGAATACGTGCTGCCTCGGGATAATTTTTTTGTTTTCGAAGCAACGAGCTATAAACTATGGTTGCATCAAGACTGTTCGGATGTAACGTGAGCCACAGTTTGAATTTGCTTGATGCGCTTTCGGCGTCATCGTTGCGAAGCGATGCGATGATATCCTGACCAAGTGGCTGATCTATTTTGGTCTGAGCTGTTGCCTCCTTTCGCAGCTCCTCGATAACAGCTGCATCAATCCAGAAAATATCAAATCCAATGTTCGTCTCAGACATATTCCGGCCACTCCCAAAGAAAAGATATTTGCCATCAGGCGAAAGTCGCGCAAACCTTTCAGCGGCGTTAGAATTGATTTTCGGTCCCATGGTGACAGGAATCGTCCATCCTTCTCCCTCCTTATTAAATGAAATGTAAAGGTCAATGCCTCCATCAAGTCCCTCCGGTCTCTGTGAGTCAAAGATCAGGAAACTTTCATCCGGCGCAACGTATGGGCCATCCTCATAGCCAACGCTGTTAATACTATACGGGAGCAACTCTGGTCGGGTATAAACGCCGTTTACCTTTGCCGATCTCAGGAGGTTCCAGCTTGTCGAACCGCCTTGTGATGACGAAAAAAAGAGTGTGCCTTCGCTTGTTATCGAATGTGCATATTCCTCTCCGTCGGAAACCAACGAATCAAAGGGAACAGGAACTCCCCATCCGTGTTCTGTCCTATCAACTTCCCATATCCTGAGACTGCGATTCTCCGAATAGCCCGCTGGTACCTTACGGCGGGAGCTGAAGTAAAGCTTCTTTCCATCCGGAGAAAACGACGGATAATAATCATCCGCAGTACTGTCGGCAAATGCCGCACGATGTGGAGAAGACCATCTCCCATTTTCAAATGTCATCTCCATCATTGACGCTCGGTACGTCCGATTCAAAACGGTCCACAATACTATTTTACCATCCGGTGAAAACGACGGGGCACTATGTTCCATTGAATCGGTGCTTATCAATCCTGGTGAAAACAATTCAGCAGTAAGACCCGGCGGATCCAGACCCAGATAATTTATTGTGACATCCTTATCTGAAGAACAATGGCATAAAGCCACCAAGGTTATTACTATTGAGATTGTTTGGACAGTCAAGCGCATCACGATTGGTATTATGTTGATTTGCGGTCTAAACTACGATTGGAAGCAAGTATGTGTCTACGTCCCCGATAGGAACCTTACGCAAGTTTTGGCATGATATCTTACCTCCTGAGCCCTCCCAAGGTCTCAAGGATTACCCTGCCTGCTAATGCTCGCTTCCGACCGTTATTTTTGTCGGTTCGACCAGTGGAGCTTGGCGCACAGGGGCTGTCAAAAAGCAGTTGGGTAATAAATAGCCTCCCTAGGTTAAATTTTTTTACAAATAATATATGGCATTGCAAACGTTTGAAACCCCATCAAGGTCGGGAATATTTGCAATTGGAAAAATTAATAACTAGGTGTTTGTCAGCGATTTGAACCCCAAAAACACTGTGGTATAATTATTTTCAAGTCCACGGCACTGATATTCAAAAAGTCGCGGATTTTTTAAGAACTTAGGTTACAAATGAGTTGGAATGGCGATGTAAGAATTAAGTAGGAAGTCCATAATTTGTAACCCGCTTGATGCATCACAAGATAGGTGGCTTTAATCTGCACCTCTGGAGTTGATGCCGGCCCTGGCAACGAGAAAACTGAATTTGTGAGAATGAAAGATTTTACCAACGTATTTCAGGGATTAGTGCGCTTAATCCAACCCGGTTTGAGGAAAAAACTGGGGCTGGCAGTGTTTTGCATCTCTATGTTTCACCCTTTTGGAGCACAGTCTGGGGAATCACTACCTTCAAATAACCCGCCCGTTGCACAAACCGACGTCTTCACTATGGTTGAAGACACGCAACTCACTGGCAATGTCCTTACGAACGATCAGGATCCAGACGGCGACGCACTGCATGTGACTGCCGGCAGTTTTAATACCGCTCATGGTAGTGTTGTTTTTCAAACAGATGGCACGTTCACCTACACTCCGAACGTGAGCTTTATGGGTTTCGACACCTTTCAGTATCAGCTATGTGACGATGGCAACCCGAGCGCCTGCTGTCATGGCACGGTGGAGATCACTGTACAATGCAAGAATGATATCCCTGTAGCTAATCCCGACTCTTATACAACCGACGAAGACACAAAACTTGAAGTTACCGCAGCTAACAGCATTCTCAAGAATGATACCGATACAAAGGGAGATCCGCTGAAGGCAACGTTAATTAATACCACCCAGCACGGCACACTCGTGCTGAACCCAGATGGTACATTCACATATACGCCCAACTTGAACTACTACGGACAGGATACTTTCAAGTACGTAGCCAACGATGGTCGGGACAATTCAAACGAAGCCGTTGTAACGATAACCGTTCTCCCGGTGAACGACCCGCCGATTGCCGCGCCAGACGTTGCCACTACCAACGAAGATGTAGCTATTGCTATTCCCGTCCTTGCGAATGACACAGACGTCGACGACGTGCTAAAGGGATCCATGGTAATCATCGTAAGCATACCCACGCATGGGACAGCCGTCGTAAACACCTCCACAGGTAAAGTAACTTACACTCCTTCAGTCAATTATTATGGCAGCGACTCATTCACTTATAAGTTGAAGGATTCGGGCGGAGCATTTTCCAATGTCGTTACGGTAGCAATAACTGTCATCCCTGTGAATGACGCCCCCATTGCGTCACCCGATCAAGCAACCACACCGGAAGACGTCCCCGTTAACATTCCTGTCCTTGCCAATGACACGGATGTTGACAACGCCATTGATGTCACCTCGGTTGCTGTAAAGACAAATCCCGTGAACGGTACGGTTGCTGTTCAGCCTGATGGATCAATCAATTACACACCCAACAAAGACTATTACGGCACAGACACATTTACATATACAGTTAAGGACGTCGGTGGCGCTACGTCAGCTCCAGGTACAGTTACAATAATAGTAACGCCCGTCAACGACCCGCCAATCGCCGTACCGGATGTTGCAATTACGGATGAAGATGTAGCTATTGCTATTCCTGTCCTTGCGAATGATACAGACGTCGACAACGTGCTAACGGGATCCATGATAGTCATCGTAAACAAACCTACCCATGGGACAGCAGTCGTCAACACCTCCACAGGTAAAGTAACTTATACTCCTGCACTCAATTATTATGGCAGCGACTCGTTCACGTATAAGTTGAAGGATTCGGCCGGAGCATTGTCCAATGTTGTTACGGTAGCTATAACCGTTAATCCTGTGAATGACGTGCCTTTTGCTGCACCCGATCAAGCCACCACACCGGAGGATGTCCCTGTTAACATTCCAGTCCTTGACAACGACACGGACCCTGACAACGCTATTGATGTCACCTCTGTTACTGTAAAGACAAATCCCGCGAACGGCACGGTTGCTGTTCAGCCTGACGGATCATTCCAGTATACACCCAACAAAGACTATTACGGAACAGACACATTTACATATACAGTAACGGACGTCGGTGGCGCTACTTCAGCTCCAGGTACAGTTACGATAGTTGTAACGCCTGTCAACGACGCGCCGGTGGCAGTTAACGATGCAGCAACAACAAATGAGAACACTGCGGTTGGGATCCCTGTGCTTGCCAATGATTTCGATGTCGATAGCCCGATAGACCCGTCGTCCATCACAATTGGAACGAACGTGCAGCATGGAACTATTTCAATTAATACGACCACTGGTATTGTGACTTACACACCGGCAAATGATTACGTCGGCGGTGATTCCTTTACTTATACAATCAAAGATTCAGGAGGTCTCCTCTCTAATGTCGCAACGGTAAGTATAAGTGTTATTAACGTGAATCGCGTGCCTGTCGCGGTTGATGACCAGGTAACACTCACAACAGTATCGCCTGTAAGCATCGACGTACTTGCCAACGATTATGACCCGGACGGTGACGAACTTACAATCGTTTCTGTTACCAATCCAGCAAAAGGAAGTGTGAAGATCGAAAATGGTGAAATCATTTTCACGCCAGAAGGCACTACAGCCTTTACCACTTCATTTAGTTATACGATAAGCGATCCAGGAGGCTTGACTGATGACGCAATTGTTACTATCAATTATTCAATATTAGAATTAATCGTGTCGCAGGGATTCTCTCCTAACGGTGACGGGAACAATGACACCTGGTATATTAAAGGAATTGAAAGCTATCCCAATAACATAGTTAAAGTGTTCGATCGATGGGGTATCCAGGTTTATCAGAAATCCGGCTACGAAAACACCATTGCACCGTGGAATGGCCGTGGAAATGTTGGTCAAATGAATGGTGTACTGGTAGAACGGGGTACGTACTTTTATATCCTGGAACCTGGTAATGGAATGAAGCGATTGGAAGGATATGTGGTAGTTATCAGGTAACAGAAACATAACAGGAAATGAACCTTGAAAGGAAGATAGCGAAGTACTCAGCGACACCTAAACATCTCATACCCGCACTGCTCCTGGTATCTGTAATGGCGGCACAGGTCACACGCGCCCAGGAGAATCCGCTCTACAGTCAGTACATGTTCAATGGTCTTGTGATCAATCCGGCTTATACCGGAAGCCAGGAATCATTGGTC
>DATHIE010000235.1:0-5930 GCA_035316905.1 Chryseolinea sp.
GCTGGAGCTTCGTTCAGATGCAATGAGACGGGTACCCTTACTGTTGGAACGAGTGGATCGTTTGATGTGAACACAATCTTGGCAACCTGATCACCACGAGTTGCAATTGATCCATGGAACTTGATTGATAACGAGGATGTATCTCCTTTTACGAGAGACCCTTTCGTTGGGGAAGTGATAGACAGCCATGATGAGTTTACCGGGGTTTCTTCCGCAGCGTACATAAGCAACGCCAATGTGTTGAAGCCGGCTGATTTAACTTCCTGCAGATCATGCCAGAAATCTCCATCGAAGTAGTAATACCTTCCGATAGTTGTCAGCTCATGTTTCAACGTTCCTTGTGGCCGTTCGATACCCATCGGGTAAGTAATGACAACGTAGAAGTCTTCATTCGGATAAAGGGCCGCCGCTTCGTTAAGTTTTATTTGCTTCCAGCTGCCGTTTACATCTGATCCGGAGCCGGTGAAATCGAGTGTACCCGATGCTACTTTGACTGCATTAGCGATAGTTGTACCGCCAGCGCGTACTTCTGCTTTCACGGTGCCTTCGCGCAGTTCGCCGGTCTGTATCCAGGTTTCAATATGCGAGATGTTGAAACCCTCAGGGCCAGCGTTGTATTTAGTTGCAACGGTAAAAGGTACTCCGCCGCCCAATCCTACCGCACCTTCGGCAACATCCTTATCCGAGTGTTTGATGGTGCGATTGTAGGTAGTCAGAACCACGGCGCCGTTTGAGCCTTTCAAATCGATGTCACTTGCGCTTACGTTGCTGGTTGAATCGTTGCTTTGTGCAACGGCTTCAGAGGTCGCTACTGGGTTAACCCGTCCGTAGTCGATACTAACTTCATACTTCAGGGCTGACTTGCCCTTGATATTGTTAAACTTGATCCTCTTTTCAGCCGTCTCATCTGGCGTATTCATCACAACGTTGACGGAACCAGTAGTTACTCGTATTGCTGGTGGTTCTAAAGCAGAACCCTCGAATACAACTTTCTTTTCGCCAAGCGAAGTGGTTAAAACAAGTTCGTCGCTAAATTCTCCTTCTGCAACCGGATAAAAAATCGCTTTTGCATCTAAGCGATCGCCGGGGAGAAGCGTAAAAGTCGGTGTTTCGGTCGTCCATTCGTTATACATTTCGGTGATGTCTACCCATCGCCATTCCTTTCCTATCCATCCGTCTCCTAAGGCCCAGACAACAAGGCTCATGTTTTTCGTTCCGTCAAGCATGTTAGCCCAGGTAATATCCAGTGCAGCGCTTCCCGTGTTTTTGATTTCTATGTCCTGGAAGTTTGCCACGGGCATGCCGTGATCATACAATATCATTGTTTCGGCAAAGTCAATTGTATCGCTTAGTGCTAATACACCTTCGCCCGCAACGGTTAGCTGCACCGGCTTCGAGAGATTTTCCTTGCCGGGTACATTGGTTTGAATTTTCAGTACTTCATTATACTGACCACCGTAAACGTTGCGTGCGTCTATCTTGATCTGGCCGGCCAGTACGTCTCCAGCGTGTATAACATGTTTCCTGGCGGGCACGAGAACATAAGCAAGCCCTTGTCCGTAGTCGAGGGTGTTGTGATTGGAAATGACCACGGCGTTTGAAGGATCGTGCTGTGTTCCTATTGAAGTGAACACTGACGTCTGATCAGAACCGTCTTCTTCAACTTTGTACTGGAATTTTATTGTTGAGTTCTTATACAACACAACCTGCGCAGACATGGGGTCGCCCATGCCGCCGAAGTTGTTGATCAAATAATGCCAGCTAATAACGATCTTGTCATCGTAAAACTGATAGAACAAACCGACATCTGATTTTTCGTAGAATGTTGTGTTGAATCCGCTAAAGGTCCAATAGGGCATGAGGAACGTTCCCTCTTTCTCCGTAGGAATGAAGTCTTCAAACCACATTGGGTTCGGATCTTCGTCGAACGATATAATTCCATTCTCGCCGATCTTGATTTTGGTATAGGTTTTTCCGTAATACTCGAATGGGAAAGGAAGCTCAAGATTTCTCCAGTATTGCTTCTTGTCGTCAAGATCGCCGGCGAAGGGAAGTTGATTGCCGGACCTTCTGATATCAATCCATTGATAAACGCCACCAGTATTTTTCTTCTCGTAAGTATAGGTATTGTTAGCTGCGTCTGAAGATGATAAGTCATTCGCTTCGAACGTCAGCCATTGTTTTCCGACCGCGACAACTTCGAGATCAGCCTTGCCCGTGTTCTTGATAGAAAGAGCATGTGTGGACGTATCTCCAAATGCAAGGGTTTCCATTATCGGAGTTAGGTCGACTGCGATGGCTGGAGCTTCAATGATATTACCTTTAAGTATGATATGATCTATTTTCCCACCGGCATACCTGACGTTAAGGGTTCTCGTAATAGGTCCAAGCGTTGTGGTAGAAATTCTGACGCTATACGCAGTATATAATCCCGGTATTATGGTGACGTTTCTGGGTCCGGTTAAAGGGAATTGCGTGCCCATGCCCGTGATGTTTGTTATTTGTACATTTTTTGTTCCCTCGTTCTTCACCGTAAATGATTTTGAACGAATCGCTCCTTGAAATACGTCGCCAAAATCAAGTGTATCAGTGGACACGACCGGATTTGCCACTCCGCCACTTGTAATATTCAGCTGAACAAGGGCCGTTGTTGAAGGCGTCGTTGGATCATTGCTGATAAAGTTGACGAAACGTTTAACACTTCCTTCGGCCAAAGAGGCGGTTTCAAGATTTAGTTTCACCACGCTCGAGTTTCCTGGCATCACTACTCCGGAGCCATTTTCCACACTGGTAATTATGTTCGGTCCCGGATAGTCAAAACCGATTGCCATTTTATTGGACAATGTCATTGGGTGATCATAGTCGCTTACCATGATGCCATCCTTCTTTTCAAGATCTTCGATGAGAATGTTGAGATATTTCTGGTTGTCCTCCGAAAAGCCCATCACATCATAAAAGAAGTGGATGTCTCCTGTATAGTAGAGAACCATTTGGGCGGTGATTGCTTCGCCGACCGATACGCCATCCCAGATGTTGCTGTACTGAACGATCACGCGGTCAGGAAAAACCTGATAGTATATATCTCCCTGCACCGCGTAGTCGATCATTGTGCCAATAGGAGAAATGAATCCCTTAGGCGTATACGGGTTATTTAACCAGGGTGTGTTTAACGGGTTCACGCTCTTGTCGAAAGTTGTATAACCGCGTTTTGCGATGTAGATCTTTTTCAATTTTTCGCCATAGTAGGGGAATTCAAAGCCCATGTCCACCTCGTAGTACCAATTCTGTAGCTTAAAGTGTTCTGTGATCTTCGTTCCGGTGGCGGCAATATTCTGAAACTGGTATGGCAGCGGGTTTGTCTCGGTAGGAAGGTTCGTGCGCATCTGATAGCCATAACTATGAAACTTAGTTGGCCAGTTTGTGCTGATACCTTTAGCATCGTGACCAGGAATAAAATACTTTAAAGGGTAAGCTCCCGTGTTTTCAACGGTGATCTCCGCCTGTACTTTATCAGCAAGAACAATATTGTCAATCACCTGTGAAGCCGGTGTTACAGACAGCTTTGATGTTTCAATACCTGCGCCGAATAAAGCTATTTCATAAGTCTTAATGCCGTTCGTAAAGGTCAATGTCGCATTAACGCCTCCGATAGTTGTGGGAGAGAAACTCACTTTGATAACTTGCTCAGTGCGTGCAGATATTTCCCACGGCCCTCCGTTTACGATGGAAAATTGGGGATCCGAAGTGTTGAACGACAATTCGCTCAAATTTCCGTAGCCCTGGTTATCAAGGACGAGCTCCAATGTTTTGGATGTTCCCTGGAATACATTCCCAAAGTCTGCGATGGCGACGTGCTTGACATTATCCTCGTGGCCCATGACCGATAAGGTCACGGGTATTCTTACTTCTTTCGCGTCGCCGTCGTTTGATGCAAGGACGAGATTTGCGGTATACGATCCATTAACAAGAGTTGAAGCGTTGGCGGTGAGCGTAGTTACTTGTTGTCCGTTTCCTTCTACATCGCCGGAACCGGGCTCAAGGGTAATGTATGTGCCTAAGAAAGGATTAAAACTGGACGCAACCATCGACCAGGCGAAATCCTTGCTGTCGAGTAACTTCTCCAGTGGCTGCCAGCTTCCGCCGAGGTCAAAGGACATAAAGCAGTTCGCAGAAGCAGAAGCGTCTTCCTCAAGTCCAATTCCCAACGGAAATATATTTCCTGAGGGAACATGGAATGCAACGAAGAACGTTGATCCCGACTCGAAGTATAGTTGCTCATTGAGCGTAATGTATGCCGTCGCTTCTTCATCGGACCATGGCATGTATTCCTGGGCAAGCACCAAATTGTTTTTTGTAGGTGCATCCTTGTAAATTTCAACGATCACGGGTCCTTTGGCAGGGTCAACCTTAAGATACATTTGCAGATTGGTAAGGTTAAAACCACTTGACTCCGTTACGTAGAAGCGTGCAGCTGCAGAGTTTGTCAGCGTGGTATCTACTTCACCGATGATGTTAGTGGGTACATCCGACAATCTCTTATTGATTGCATCGTAATACATTGGTGCTGGCTCATTGCTTCTGAGTTTTGTCGGAGCATCGTGTGCCGCAACCATGCGTATCTTTCCGGGCTGGGAGCTTGTATTTGTTTTAAGAGCAGGATAATCAAGTGCAGCAGCATTAAAAGTGGAATAATTGCTAACGTGGCGCACGAAATGATTCCACCTCAAAATACCCGCCGCGTCATTGGAGATTGTGATGCCATGGGTAGCTTTTGAAGATTGAGATGCATCAACTGTCAGATTGATCTCCCTGCTATTTTCATCCACAACTATCGATGGACCTTCATTGGTCGTGTCGGTTACTAAATTTGACAACAATGACTCATTGCCCCAGCGATCAGTCGATGTCACTGCAAAATAGTAAGTGGTTAGCCCAAGCAGACCGTTTAATTCATACGTGAAATTCTTACCTGCTATTGAGTCGTTCTCAATGGAAACCCTCATTGCGGAAGTTTTATTCGCCAACGTGATTGGCTGAGTATGATAATATAAAGTAAATGATGTTGGCTTTACATCGTCTTCATCCGCTGGTACTGTCCATTTAAAAGTAGCGAATTCCTGTGCTATACCAGTTAAGAAAAGGTCACTCACAGCTGTGGGTGCTTTGCCCTGATCATTTCTAATAGCTAACGCGGCGTCAATAGCACCAACCCCAAGTTTTCCAACGAAGTTGGGATTATACTGATTGACGTCAACTACACCGGTCATGAGCTTGTTCCAAAGTTCAACGTTGGTAAGTTGTTTGGTCCGGTTGGCCAGCGCTAATGCTGCGATGCCGGAAACATGAGGACATGCCATCGACGTCCCTTGAATATATGCATACTGATTGTCAGGTATTGTGCTCAACACTCCATTCTTAGCACCGAACTCCTGATCACCACCGGGTGCAGAAATTTCCATCCAGTCGCCATAGTTTGAATAAGATGCTTTTTTCCATTCTGGACCGAGTGCAGCAACGGCCATAACTTTTGGATAATAGGCAGGATAATAGTCGCTCAGACTGTTGCTATTTCCGCCGGCGAAGATCACAATCCCCCCTTGCATTGGGCTACCTGGATAATTGCCAGCTTCCTCAATAAAATAGTCAATAGCGTCAAGTACGGACTGCTTGTCATCGTCATAACCAGGTTCTGTGTACCCCCAGCTATTCTGAGAGATAACGGCACCGTTATTGGCAGCATACACGTATGACAGTTCGATCGGTGCCCCGCCTAATATTTGCAACGACATGATCTTTACTCCATCACCATGACCGCTTCCACCGGCAACGCCCGAAACACCAATACCATTATTATTAACGGCAGCTATGGTTCCTGCAACGTGAGTTCCATGGAATTGAGCATCAACTGCGCCCTTATCTTTTTCAAAGTT
>DATHIE010000236.1:0-12128 GCA_035316905.1 Chryseolinea sp.
TGCCCCCTGGTTAAGGCGCATCATCACCCGGCTTATTGCGATCGTCCCGGCTGTACTTGTAATTTCAATTTATGGCGAATCTGAGACGGGAGCAATGCTGATTTTCAGCCAGGTCGTATTGAGCTTGCAGTTAGGCTTTGCTATCATTCCGCTGATCCACTTTACGAGCGATAAAGTAAAAATGGGCGTTTTTGCAATCAAACCCTGGATCAAAATATCGGCATGGATTATTGCTGCTACGATTATCTCCCTTAATGTAAAGTTGGTGATTCAGGAAATAACGGGATGGCTGGCAGGGGCCGGCGATAATGCGTGGATACTTTGGATCACAGTAGTTCCGGTGGTCGTCGCCGCTGGCTTACTCCTTCTTTACATTATTTTCAAGCCGCTTATTGACAGGCGAACCGCAGACCAAGACACAAAGTTACCACACGGTACAGCCGTTACGTTGGATGTTACCAGCCGGCCTGCGTACAAACGCATTGCCGTTACGTTGGACTTCAGCTCCATTGACGCCCTCACCATTCAAAGTGCACTGGCACAAGGTGGATCGGATGCGAACTACCTCCTATTACACGTTGTTGAGACCGCCGGTGCCATGGTCTACGGCAGTGATATAGCTGATCACGAGTCGCGTAAAGACACGATCGCATTAGATAATTACAAAACTCAGCTTATCGAAAAGGGATATAAGGTGGATGTCAAAATCGGCTACGGCAATCCACGTAGAGGAATTCCAAAGATGGTCACAGAGTTCGATGCAGACCTTCTCGTGATGGGTGCACATGGTCACAAGTTTTTCAAAGACCTGATTTTCGGAACCACGGTGGATACGGTGAGGCACCGGGTGAAAGTTCCTGTTCTGATAGTGAGGCAGAAGTAGTTGGTAAATGGTAAGTCGTAATTGGTAAGTCGTAATTGGTAAGTAGTAAATGGTAAAGTGTCAATGGTTCTGCGGCCTTTACGAATTCGCTTTTGCGGCCTTTGCGTGAAATGCATTTTGCAGCCTTCGGCAGCACCACCACCATCGACTATGGACTATGGACTCTTCCACCTATCTTGCCCCCATGTCTGCCTCGATAAATGATACTATAGTCGCACTCGCCACGGCACAGGGAATTTCCGCGATCGCTGTTATAAGGCTTTCGGGAAAAGATTCTATTGACATCGCCCAGAAGTGTTTCAAAGGAAAAGATCTTCGTTCGCAGGATTCACATACTATTCACTTTGGTTCTATCAACGACGGCGAAAAAGCTATTGATGAAGTACTGATCTCAATCTTTAAAGAGCCCAATTCATTTACGAAAGAAAACAGCGTGGAGATCTCCTGTCACGGTTCACCAGTGATTGTAAAAGAAATCTTAAAGCTCTTGTTAAAGAACGGTGCGCGGCTAGCTGAACCGGGCGAATTTACAAAACGCGCCTTCCTTAGCGGCCGATTCGACCTTGCACAAGCAGAAGCGGTAGCCGACTTGATCACCGCCGAAACCGATAATGCACGGCAAGCAGCATTAAACCAGATGCGCGGTGGATTTTCAAAGGAGATAAATCAGCTACGTGAAGAATTAATACACTTTGCGTCGCTGATCGAGCTGGAGCTTGACTTCGGTGAAGAGGATGTTGAATTCGCTAAAAGAGACGACCTTAAAAAACTGATTATCGACATTCAAGCGTTCCTTAAGCGACTGATCGAGTCGTTCGACCAGGGAAATGTCATTAAGAACGGTGTGCCTACTGTAATCGCCGGTAAACCCAACGCTGGCAAATCTACCCTGCTGAATACCCTTCTGAATGAAGACCGCGCCATCGTATCCGAGATACCGGGAACGACGCGTGATGTGATTGAGGATGAAATGGTGTTGGGTGGAATTAACTTCCGGTTTACGGACACGGCCGGCCTACGCGAAACTGCGGATGTAATCGAAGCGATGGGTGTTGAACGCACGCGAGATCGCATGCAAAAAGCGTCTCTCATCATTTACCTCTTCGATCTCTCACAAACCTCGCTGGAAGAAATCGCGTCAGAAGAAGAAGCCCTGAAAAAATTCGGCGCGCCATACATCAAGACAGGAAACAAGGTAGATAAGGCTGACCCGAAGCTGGTCGATGTGCTTAGAGGCCATGACTTCATATTTATCAGTGCATCCAACAAAACCAACATTACCGAATTAAAGGATAGGATACTCGCAACGTTTCAGGTGAAGACCGTAAAATCGGGAGATGTTGTTGTCACCAATCTCAGACATTATCAACAGCTATTGCAAACGCACGAAGCATTGGACCGCGTACTACATGGCATGGCTAATCATATTACCGGCGACTTTCTGGCGATGGACATCAGACAGTCGTTGCATTTTTTGGGGGAGATCACCGGTAAGATTACAACTGAAGATCTACTGGCGAATATTTTTTCGAAGTTCTGTATCGGGAAATAAATCTTAGACCCACTTAAGATTCAATCAGATACAAATCATAACAATTAAATGGAAAGCCCGCGCATAAAATGACAATACTGATAATCATTCTCGCCCTTGTAGTCTTGTCAGTTGCTGCGGTGGTCATAGGAAAGGTAATTACGAAATTACGAAACAATTATAAATAGATAAAGTCGCCCGCGGCGAACTTATACTTAACTATCTCCGGTAACGTATTGACACTCTGTTTTGAGCATATTTTGCATTTATTTTGCTTTTCAAGCATAAATTAAATGTCATCCACCTTCTCACCATCTTTTTTAGGCGTTGCCAACTTCCTTTTGGTAACCTTCAGATCCTTGAAGTAGCCAATCGTACCAATATCTACATACAATCCCACGCCACCGATTTTATGCTTGCCTAACATTTTATCTACGATGAAAGAAGAGTACTTCATATCGTTAATGAACATCTCGGCAGTTTCACCATTTACTTCAATTCTCATTTTAATCCATTCGTTTAGTGCAACGGGAGCAGATCCTTCATATGAGCCAGGAGGGTAACTCTTTCTTAACGTGTCAAATTTGGCATTTGGATATGAAATATATTGAACTGCGTGATTTCTGAACATCTGCTTGGTGGCTCTCCCAACTTTAGGCCTTACATAAATCGCCTCGAAGGCCGAATCGTCTTCTTTAATTCTGAAATATATGCCGATGAATCCTGCAACACCGGGATAAGGTGGTGGTTCTTGAATCTGACTATACATCTTCACTTCTATAGTGCCGTTCTCAAAATCTTCCAGGCCGACAAGCCTGGCATAATGAGGTTCATCAACCGTCCCTTCGATATTATTGACATCGAAAGGAAGCGCTTTTAAATCCCTTTCTATTTTCAAGACTTCCTTTCCCTCGAACTTAATGATAGAGCCTGTAACGTTATGCAATTCAAAATTTTGTTTTCGAAGAGTAAGTGTCTGCTTCTGACCAAATACACTCATCGTGCAAACGAATAACAAAATGAACAATTGAAATTTTCTCATTGGTAGAAAGTTGTGTATTTAAAATTTTCTTTGATGAATAGTTAAACAGTTTGTTTTAATTCAGATTTGGTTACGGCTTTACCAAGCGCACCGAATTCGTGTAATTCGCCAAAAACCTCCATCTTAATTGACTGATCAATGCCACCGATATTCACAGGTTCAAATCCATTGTCCTTTATCAATGTTTCAACCGCATTGTTTAATGTCTTATCATCGGATGCATAGAACAATACCTTGGTGGGCGTTTTAAAACCTTCCCCCGCTAGTGATCCGGCACCTAATGATCCAAGCGCTTTGACAAGTTTTGCACCACTTGGAACAAGTCCTTTAAGAATTTGGCCAGCTGATTCGTCAGCACCGATGATTTTCTTGAATCCACCATTGCCATCAGGAGCAATTGGATTGGAAGGATCAATGATGATTTTGCCCTGAAGTTCAGTTGCGTATTGTTTGAATAGTTCTTGAATGGTGCTGAACCAAACCGACATGATAACAATATCTGCGTCTTTGATAGCCGTTTGTACATCGGCAGATTTTGCTAACGCACCTAGCTTAGAGGCAAGCGCATTCGCGTCTTCAATTTTGTGACTGGCGAGAATTACCTCACGATTACCTTTAACAAGGTTCGAAGCAACGGCTTTTCCAATATTTCCTAAGCCGATTACGGCTACTTTTGATTTGGTAGTTGACATATACTTTTTCGTTTTGTTGATGACACAAAGGAACATCAAACCACCAGTCGGGCCAATGACCTGGATTAAGAAAAAGTATTGATCTAGTTTAAGACTACTTGTCCCCTTTCGCCATACGGCTGCGAATTCGGCTCAGGAACTCAGGGGTAACCCCGAGGTATGCGGCTTTCTGCACCTGCGAAAGCCTGTTTTGAAGATGTGGATAGGTTTCGAGAAACAATTGATACCTCTCCTCAGCAGTTGAGCTAAATAGCTGTCCGATTCGTTCTTGTTGCTGCATGAAGTGATTTTCTAAAAGCACACGAAATATCCTGTCAAACTTAGGCGCTTTGATGTAAAGGTCGATCAACTCGCTGTGTAATATTCGGAGGACAACGGTATCTTCAAGTGCATCTATATCGAACGTAGACCTGGTCATTTTATAAAAACTCGCCAGATCTGATATCCAATGATTCTCTGTTGCAAATTGAAGAATGTGATACACACCGTCATCGCCCACCTTATATAAACGAAGACAACCGCGTACAACAAAATCAAAGTACTGGCACGTGTCACCGTGCTGCAATGCAAATTGTTTCTTCAGGAAAAGATGAGGATGAAACTTTGCGCTGACAAGATCTTTCTCCTCTTTATTCAACGGTATTAGACTGTTGAAATAATCCAGAAGAGGTTGAATGGTTGTGGTTGTTGTATCTTGCATAGCATCAATGATCGATCTTAAAGTTACGCAATTCTAAACCAGAGTGTTGGTCGCGAATTCGAGGAGAGCGCTTGAAGTCCTGCGCGCGAACATCTACCCTTGGTTCACCGACAAACACCTAAAAATCTCTTTCAGGATGTTTAGTTTTTTCTAGTCATGATCCGGTCTTTTTTGTTGCTAGTTTGTTGCGCGACCTATTGACATTCTGTATTGAGCACATTTTGTATCGGGAAGTAGTTGATTATCCTTTTACCTTAAATTTAACAAGCAATTGCTATATTCAGAAAAAAAAGTATTTACTGAATGCTTAACACGAAATTTCCACTTGCCAACCTCTTACTCTTTCTATCTCTGTCATATTATTGTAATGCCCAGCAGCATGTATTCGATGTTCACCTTCATGGGGCCAGAGAACCACGAACACAACTTGAGGACCTGACGAAAGCAGGTGTTTATAAAATAGCGATAAGCACATCGTGGGACCTCCAACAACAGTATAGGAAAAAAGACGATTTGCAGGTTCTTCGAGGGTTGATGATGCCATGTCCAAACGGAAAGGTACCCTATAGCCTGCAATCCTGCTTCAAAGGGGGCAACGAATGGCCATCACTGGATTGGATTGAAGAGCAGATAAAAGCTGGCAACATCAATTTTATTGGTGAAGTATTATCTCAATATCATGGGATCAGTTCGTCAGACTCGATGCTTCTTCCCTACTATCGCTTAGCTAAGAAACATAATATCCCAGTTGGCATTCACACAGGCTCTGCAGGCCCAGATCATGGCTGTCCTAATTTCCAGGAGCAACTCGGCAATCCGTCATTGATGGCAACTTTACTTAAACAAGTCCCTGGACTGCGTGTGTGGATTATGCATGCAGGAGCACCATATCATCAGGAAGCAATTAATATCATGACAAACTTCCCTCAGGTATACACAGACATCTCAGCGATTAACAATCCGAACATTCTTAATCAAGAACAGTTTGCAGCAATTGTAAAGCTTTTTGTTGATAGCGGTCTGGAAGATCGAATCATGTTCGGTTCAGACAATGGCAATATTGACACTACTATTAAGTCAGTTTCACAACTCTCCTTCTTGACAAAAAATCAAAAGGAAAAAATATTTTACTTGAACGCGGAACGCTTTTTCAAAGCGACGAATTAGGTCGCTACGAATTTCACATCATTATCTCATGTTCCAAATATGTCTTCTTCGCTTCCCGCATGGGCATTCTGTTGGATGCAGCTGATCTTGCTGTTGCAGCTCATGGATTTGTAGGAGACAACGATCGTACCAAGCCAAATTTTTAATGTTGTTCTGGTCGCGGCACAATTAGAAACCGTACCGGAGTTCAACCACCTGATTTTTTCCAAAGCGATATTCAAAACATTCAAACCTCAAATTTAGCCTGAATTGACAGTTTTTACACTGGTGAATTTACCTTTCAGGGCATCAAATAAATTAACCTACGTATATGTACGTTATATAATTAATTATTTAGTTGTGTAACTCAAAAATAAGTTACACATTTGTGCATGGAGCTGTTAACAAGAAGAGAAGAAAGGATCATGGACATTTTGTGGACTATGAAAATAGGTTTTGTGAATGATATCATCGATAAGCTTCCTGATCCCAAGCCACCATACACGACCATTTCTTCTATCGTCAGGATACTGGAAGATAAAGGATTTGTGAAGCATAAAGCGTATGGTAAGATATATGAGTATACACCTGCAGTTTCTAAACTGGCATATAAAAAATTTGCGCTGAAGAGTTTCATTACGAATCACTTTGACGGATCACTCGAAAATGTAGTTTCTTTTATGGTGGAGGAAAAGGAGTTGTCCGAAGAAGAGTTAAGCGATATTTCAAAATTTATTCAAGACTGTAAAACCCGCAAGAAATGAACTCTCTTTTGTTGTATCTTTTGGAGGTTGCAATTTGCCATACTGTTTTTTATTTGCTTTATCGTGCATTGTATTCAAACCTCACCTATTTTGATTTCAGCAGGATTTATTTGCTCAGTGCTACGGTGATAAGTTTCATCATCCCTGTTCTCAGCATTGGCGTATGGCAACCTTCGGATCATTTACTCGGTTCGAGCCTGTCTTTCCTTGCCTTGATCAGTCAAGGAGGCGTCACACCGGTGAGATCAGAAACCACTGACCTTGCCGTATCACGCTATGACTTGGTCGATCTTCTATTTCCTGCGCTGCTCACGATTTACCTCATTGGATGTCTTTTCGTATCATACAAATTGCTGCGCAGTCTGTGGAAAATTCACATGCTTATAAAAAATAACGAGATAGTGCGTGAAGAGGATTACCGGATCGTTCGTCTAAAAAACGGACCTGCCTTTTTCTCTTTCATGACATGCATATTTATTAATGAAAAGAAGAATTCATTAAAGCAGGATGAATACAATACAGTGCTTCTACATGAGCAGGCCCATATCAGGCAGAAACACTCTTATGATCTCCTATTGATGGAGATCGCAGGCGTTGTGTGTTGGTTTAATCCTTTCCTGAAGAAATTAAAAACTTCGCTATGCCAGGTGCACGAATACCTGGCGGACAAAGCGGTGATGAATACAAAGCAGGATCCGGATGCGTACTCGAAACTAATTATACGATTGTCTCATCACTATGAGGCAGAACGGTTCGTTCACCCGTTTTCAGTAGCAGACTTAAAAAGAAGAATCAATATGTTATACATTCAAAAACAAAGCAAAATGAAAGCAGTAAGATTTGTAGCCATAATACCATTGTTAGCACTCCTGATGATGGCGTTTTCTTTTACAGAGCGTTCTGAACAAGGTCAGCAGCAGACAAATGTATCAGAGCAGAAATTAATCGTCGCAGGAATAAACTGGGAAGGCAACAGGGTTTTTACGGATGAGTATCTGACTGACATTCTTGCGATCAAACCCGGGGATATTTATGATAAAAAACAATTGGAAAGCAATTTATCATTCAACCCTAAAAGGCAAGACATCGGCGGTCTTTATATGGATCTCGGATATGCTTATTTCAGAATAGATACCGAAGAAGTTGTTGCTGAAAATAAAGTGGTGCTTAACATGAAGATCCAGGAAGGAGATGTTGCTTATATCAACGATATCATCATCAAGGGAAATTCGTCAATCACGACTACGGAAATTCTGAAAATGATCGAGTTCGAAAAAGGAGATAAATTCAGCCGGTCGAAACTCATTCAATCACAGGAGAACCTGAAGAAATCAAAGCTGTTTAAAGCAGATAAAGTAGCTTTAAATATTCAGCCGCTGGAAGACCAAAGTAAGATCAATATTGAATTTACTGTCGAAGAAAAATAATATTAGGAAAGACCGTTCTCTGATAATTCTCCTTATGATTGCGTAAGGAGAATTTGTTTTTTATCAATCTTTGCAGCACTGTGTTTACGTTCCTCCTTATCGCATGATTGTTCATCTCATTGACGGTACTCACGAACTATTCCGGCACTTGTATGGCCAGCGTAGGGCCGTTACCTTGCTTACCAGCGGCGGCTGTTGCTGCGTGTGACAGTCTCCTCTCCCACCCTACGTTTATTACGAGTAATCTCAATCAATTCCTTGCTTGCTTTGCCCCTGTATTTGCGATGTAATGCCTTGCCAAACTATAGTAGTCATAGACAACTTCCAGGTAGGCAATGCCGGTCTTGCTCCAGCCGTATTTTTCATTCGCACCCTGAGCCGGACGGATTCCATTTCGGTTTTAATTTCTTCAGACAATTAGCCATTCATCATGCTGCTACTCTGTTGGTACCATGGCACTCGAGTAACAAAAATTATCGGTAACAATCCGAGTACTCGAAACGTCATTGTAAACTGAATCGACTTGAAACATGAGCAGGAAAAAGTCGATCGATCACAACAAAAAAGAATCAGTTCGCTTGCGTCAAATGCGACTTAGTAAATATTAGCTTCTATCCAATTCACTATCAAGGCCATTTTGTCTTCTCACGAAATTTGAGCGGAAGCGTACCGTAACAGCGTTAAGCTTTGCCTGGTACGCTTCAGCGCTCGTTGGGAATGCTATTAGAAGTAAAATTGTTCTTCAAGTGGGTCTGCTAATAACGGCATAGTTTATTGCTCACGCCAGACTTCACAGGGGCGAACCCTCGACGTTTCAATTGTCCAGACCTCGCCGGCCAGACTGACCACGTAAGCAGTGGTTCCAATTATCTCCAACGAGGTCGGCTGGTTCAGACCGTCCATGAGGATTGTGAAACTGCCGTCCGTATTGACACTCACTAGCGCGCCGGTGTTTGGCTCCGCCGGAGCCCCCTCAAATGGGCCATCCCAGAAGCCTTGCAAGATGCCGTACAGCTCGCCTCCGGGGCCAAATTCCAGGTCCGCAAGAAGCCCAATGTCCTCCAGCCCAACGCCGGAAGCCAGTTGCGTGGGCGTGAGCGACTGCATCGTGAATGAAAAGACCTTACTTTCTTCTGGAACGTGGGGAATTGGGCCGGCCTGGCCAATGTAGACCGTGTTGCCTCGCAACGCCAGTCCGATCGGGACAACGTTGCCGAAGGCAACGAGCTCGGTGATCTCGCCGTCGAGGCCAACCTGTAACACGCGATTATGGTGGCCATCGGTGACAATGAATCCGTCTTTATAAGTCTGCATTGCATACTGGAAGCCGGTCGCAATGAAAATGTCCGTCTCCGGTGGATGGGCTTCGGACCAGGCGCCGAGGTCGGCGACCACGGAAAAGGCGTTCGGGCCGTCCATCCGGTAGATGCCGACGATATCGCTGCCCCCCAAGTCCGGGGCAACGCCTGTGACCAGGGCGTAGGCCGTCCCGCCCAGGAAGGCAACATCTACCACCCCGCTACCTTGGAAGTACGGGTCAGGGTCTCTGGCCGGCAGGCCGCTGGCGAAGAGACTGGTTTTGCCGCTCTTGCGGTCAACTCGCCAGATGCTGCCGGTGAGCGGCGCGGTGACATATAGGTCCGAGCTGGGACCGATGGTACTACCCTGCAGCTCTTCCAAACCTGTGACCAATCGTGCGGATGTGATCTTAATTTGCTGTTGGCAACCCATATCTGGGTCAGCATTATCGCAGCCTCCCAACATACCAATAAAGCCAACTGTGAGGGCAAACAGAGTGGTTACACGAAAGACGTTTCTTGTCGTGGTGAAACGAGGGTTAGATTGTTTAAGCATAATGTTTTTTTAAGGTTAACGCCGTTAAATATCAGAAGACACCCCTGTGAAAGATGCGGTCAACTTTTATCTAAAGGAAGGCCAGATAACACCAAAAATCAATTACCAAATGTGGTAGTGAAATCCGCTGTCGGGCTCGTGGAGGTTGGACAGTATGCCAGGTACTTGATTATTTGGCAGGAAAGAGTTTTTGGTTAATTGCTTTTGCCACAGCTTCTGTCATGGAAGCGACATGCAGTTTTTCGTAGATTTTTTTCATATGGGCACGGACGGTGTCATAGGTGATATTCAGTTTGCTTCCAATCATTTTATATGGATGACCCTCTACGAGCAGAGCGAGGACTTCTTTTTCACGCTGACTTAAATGATAATCTTTGTTTTCATCAGGAAGCATGTCTTGAAACTGCAGCAAAACCTTTCGTGCGATGCCCGGCGTCATAGGCGCGCCTCCGTTATATACTTCTGAAATAGCATGACACAAGTTTTGGGGCTCGGCATTTTTTAAAATGTAGCCACTCGCGCCTGCTTTTATGGCTGCAAAAACCTTTTCATCATCATCAAATACGGTAAACATTAGTACTTGAACAGTAGGAAAATTATTGCGTATCACTTTTACCGCTTCAATGCCGTTCATCCCGGGCATATCGATATCCATGATCACTACATCGGGTTTGGTATTCCTAATGTTATTCGTTACATCAAGGCAGTCGGAATAAGCGCCAACCATAGTGAAATCGCCTGATTCCTTTAAAAGCATCGCTACGGAGTCTCTCAGCGAATCGTTATCATCAAATATAATCACCTTAATTCTGTTCATCTCCGATCATTTATACGAAGTTCTATCCGTTTGAGGTAATGTCAACTACCAAATTTGGTAGTATCCGGCAAGGAATTAAAGGCGTAATGTAAGCTGAATCGTTGTCCCTTCATTTATTGTTGAATTAATACACAACTTTGCGTTAACATCATCCGCCCTGGCATGCATGTTCTTAAGTCCGTTACCGCCCAAAGATTCCCCGTTCTTGAATTTTGTATCCGCAGCAAGTTGAGAAACATGGAAACCTTTTCCATCATCCTTGATTGACATTGTCAAAATATTATTGTCTACCGACAATGTTATCCACGCGCTTTTACAATCAGCGTATTTGACCATGTTGTTTA
Source organism: Chryseolinea sp. (assembly GCA_035316905.1). GTDB lineage: Bacteria > Bacteroidota > Bacteroidia > Cytophagales > Cyclobacteriaceae > Chryseolinea. The sequence continues at coordinate 11,201 of DATHIE010000236.1, forward strand.
AGGCTTCTTTAAAAATGAGAAAAATGTTTTTTCGTTGTTCGCCAGTGAATTGCATTCCTTTTAATTTTTCATCAGCAGTAAAATCAAATAGAATATCACGCGAAGCAAGGATCAGTGCCGCAAACGTGATCATGCGGTTTTGCAATTGTTCAAAACCTTCGTTAGTGGGATTTAAACTCCAGACAATATCGCTCATCTTATCTATCAGTTCACGCGAAGCATGACCAATTTTTGAAAGCACTTCATTTGTATTTTCCTTCCTCGAAATGCGTTTTTTTGCAACTTCGCTGTAGATGGAAATACTACTAATGGTGCTGCCAATATCGTCGTGCAACTCTCTGCTTATACGCAAACGTTCTTTTAACAAAGCTTCCTGGCTTTCAACTTTTTTGATCAGTTGATATTTTTCGCTGAGAGATTGTTCCAGTTCGATTGTTCGTTTGTTCACGTTGTCTTCCAAACGAATGTTTTCTGCTTTCAACTGGCGCGAACGATACCAGGTAATCATCCATATCATCACGCCAAAGCTTAGGGCATATGACAAGTATGCCCACCATGTCTGCCACCACGGTGGCAGAATAATAAAAGAATAATTCAATTCCTTACTCCAATAACCCTCACTATTCACAGCCTTTGCTTTGAATGTGTACTTTCCGTGATGTAAATTATTGTACGAGGCTTCAGGCCGATCAGTAATATTACTCCAGTTCTTATCAAGACCTTCCAGGAAATATTGGTAACGTACTTCTTTGGGTCTGTATGTGGTAATGCCAATGAATTGAAAACTCAAATAATTATTATCGTAATTTAGTTGCAGGTTTTCAGGTTGATTGTACCAGGGTGTGAGACCGCTGAAATCAAAGTGCTCCAACCTGGAACCATTGTTCAATATGATCGCGCTGTCTTTTTTCTTTTCTGCATCATGCCA